>JAFAHB010000059.1 GCA_019237435.1 Vulcanimicrobiota bacterium | reverse complement strand
GACGTAGACGGAGCGATGCCTCCCACCCGTGCAGCCGACACCGACGGTCAGTTGGGTCTTCCCTTCGGTCACGTACCGAGGGAGCAGATATTCGAGCAGGTCGGTTACCTTCGCGAAAAACGGCGCAAACGATGGATCGCCTTCGATAAATGCCCCGACCGCGCCGTCTTCACCCGTTTGCGCAGCAAGAGCCTCTTCGTAGTTTGGGTTCCGAAGAAATCGCACGTCGAAGAGGAGATCGAGATCGGTTGGAAGACCGTATTTGAAACCGAACGACACGAAAATCAAGGTAAGGCGCGTTGGGCGGTCGCGCAGAAACGCGGCGGCGATGCGCTCCTTGAGGGCTCCAGGCGTGAGGTTCGTGGTATCGATTACGACGTCGGCGCGCTCGCGCAGCGGAGCCAGAATCCGCCGGTCGGCTTCGATCGCCTCTCGCAGCGAGCCGGCAATCGCGAGGGGATGCCGCCGGCGCGTTTCGCTAAAGCGCCGCACGAGCAGATCGTCGGCAGCCTCCAAGAAGAGCACTCGCGCGCGGTTGCGCCGGCTTACTCTGTCGATCGCATCGGTGGGACTGCCGAGCTCCTCGTCGGTGCGCAGATCGAGTGCGATGGCGACTTCACGCACGGGCGAGCGTTCCAGCGACGCAATGACTCCATCGAGCGCGACCGGCGGCAGGTGTTCGATGCAGTAAAAGCCCATATCCTCAAAGGACTTAATCGCTTGACTCAAGCCCGCACCGGAGAGGCCCGTCACGAAGACGATGCGCAGCGAACTCATATGAAGCTCTTTTCGACCGAACGCGCCAACGCCCTCATTCCAAAGCTGGAGCCTCTCATCGAGGAGCTGCTCCATCGGCGGCGAGAGCTGGCGATCAAGTTGCTCGAGTCGGACCCGTCGCTCCATAACGCCCCGCGGCGGTCGCGGATAGCCTCCGCGAAATCGGCGTTGCCGCCGCCGCGTTTCGGCGATCTGAAGCACGAGATCGGGAGGCTGATTTATCGCATTGAGTCGCTGGGATGCATCGTCAAGGATATCGACCTAGGGCTCGTCGACTTCCCGTCGACACTTAACGATCGGCCGATCTACCTCTGCTGGAAACTCGGCGAGTCGGAGGTTGCCTATTGGCACGGGGTGGAGGAAGGCTTCAGCTCCCGAAAGGCCCTGCCGCTCTAGAAATCCCAGATTTTTTAAAGCTGGGATTCCTTGTGTCTAGGTTGCTGCAGGCTCGACTGCGACGAAATCTTCGGCTAGCCCTTGCAGCCGCACGTCGCCGAAATCGGCAGTGTACGCGCCGCTGTCGGCCGCGGTAATCTCGCCCACGTCGGGAACGGTTGCAAGTTGTGGGATGCGGGCGCGAATCTCGTCGGGGATTCGGACTCGATCGCCGACTGAGAGCGTCCCTTGGTCGAAGAGCGCGTTCAAACTATCGAGCAGCATCGGCAGCGGGATGCCGTAGTCTTCGCTGATTGCACCGATCGTGTGACTCTCGCTGATCGCGCAGTTCGAGCAACCGCCTAAATGGAATCGCGCAAAGACGCGCCGAGCGCCGGCGTGCAGCTTGAACGCTTCGTCGACGGTCATCTCGGGAGAAAAACGCTGAATTTCCATGCCGATTGCTTCTTTCGCTTCAACGCACATTCCGCCTCGCGGGTTGCAGCGCGGAGCACGCCTGTAAGCCGGATTCTGTACCCACATGGTGGGCGATGACCATCTCTCTGGGACGTCCGTTGCCGAACGCCTCGATGCGACGTAGCTCGTTGGACGGGCCATCCATGCAATCGAGCGGTCTTGCTTCGGGTGGGGTTTACCCGAGGCTGCGTCGCCGCAGCGCTCCGTGAGCTCTTACCTCACGATTTCACCCTTGCGCGGCGTTAGACGCCGGCGGTATGTTTCTGTGGCACTTTCCTTCGAGTTGCCCCGACAGGACGTTATCCTGCACCCTGCCCTCTGAAGCCCGGACTTTCCTGAGCCCAATCGAATCGGACCCCGGTCATCCGGCGTACTCCGCCTGAGTAGTATACCATTGCGCGATAATCTCGGCTGCGTCGAGCAAGCGCGGGCCCGGGCGGCTTAAATAGGCGTTGCCGTCGAACGCCAGCACGCGTCCGGAGCGGCGCGCTCGTAACGACCGCCAGGCTTCGACCGCGTCGAGTTCGGCGATTGCTCGTTCTGTCTTCGTGAGATCGAAGCCGCAGGGGGCGACGATTACCGCATCGGGGTCCGCATCGGTGATGGCACTCCAATCAAGACGTTTCGAATTGGTTTCGGGGTTTGCCAAGATGGGCGTACCGCCGGAGATCTCGATGATTTCCGGAATCCAGTGACCCGCGCTCATCGGCGGATCCGTCCATTCCAGCACGAGCGTCCGCTGTGTCAGTCTGAGCGGAGCGACCGGAAGGAGCGTCGTCGAAGGGCGAAGGGCCGTTACTCGCGCTTCGAGTGCTGCCACAGCTTCCGTAGCTTCTTTCGCGTGCCCGGTTATCTCACCAAGAAACGATATCGTCGCCAAAACATCGCTCAGCGATTTCGGCTCGAGCGAAACGACGCGCGCGTCGGACCGCAATCGCTTCGCGGCGGTTGCTACGATGTCGTACGAAACGGCACAGACCGCACAGAGCTCCTGCGTGACGATCAGATCGGGGCTGAGCTTCTCGAGCAGCTGGGCATCGAGAGTGTAAAGGCTCGATCCCGCGTGAACGGCGGACCTGACATGCCGGTCGATCTCACGCGGAGTAGCGAGCTCGGGGCTCGATGCGGACGTCAGCTTCGGCAGCGCAAGCGCTTCGCGCGGAAAATCGCACTCGTGGGTGACGCCGACGACCTCATCCCCCGCACCGATAGCGAAAAGAATCTCAGTGGCGCTGGGCAGCAAACTAACAATGCGCATTCGATAGTGTCATCTCGACGGTGTCATCCTGAGCGAAGCGAGCGCGGCGAGCGTAGTCGAAGCACGAGGGACGACGGACGCTACTCTCCTTGTGCGAGTGAATAGCCGCGCTCGCCGTTGAACGTATACAGCCCCTCGGTCTTGATCACGTCGAAGCCGGCTTGATCGGCGGCTGCCAGCAGCCTGACGATGTGCTGCGCGCTGAAGAGGTCGCCGTCGCCTTCGAAACGACAGCACCAATGGTCGCTCCAGTACGTGTCGGGATTGCCTTCCGGCCAGACTTTCGTTCCGCGGTTGCTAATGGTCGTCAGCTTTACGCCGTCGACGTGCAGTTGTTGCATCACGGCGGCGATCTGGTCGGGATTGCCGTCGCGCCGGTCCACGAAGATATCGACGCCGGCGCGCAGCTTCATCGGAGGCTTACCCGCCGGTCGAATTGCAAGGTTCATCTGGGCCTCGGCATCGTACTCGGCCGGCTTGAGGTGCTCGGGTGTCTTCCCGAGCCGCGCGATGACCGCGTCCGCGAACTCCTTCGTGCCGACCTTTTGACGGGACGTGCCGTCTTTGAAGATGTCGTAGGTGTGAACGCCGTCCTCGATCGTCTTCAGCCATGCGTTGTGCACGCGCTCGGCCACGTCGGCTTGCCCGATATGAACCAGCATTAGTATTGATCCGTGCAGCAGGCCCGACGGGTTGGCAAGATTTTGACCTGCCCGGCGCGGCGCCGAACCGTGGATGGCATCGAACATGGAGCAATGATCGCCGATGTTGGCCGACCCCGCCAAGCCCACGGAGCCCGTGATTTGCGCCGCAACGTCGGAGAGCACGTCTCCATAAAGATTGGGCATCACGATCACGTCAAATGCTTCGGGCGTGTCAGCCATTTTGGCGGCGCCGATGTCCACGATCCAATGCTCGTTTTCGATCTCCGGATACTCCTGGGCGATCTCGTTGAACGTCCGGTGAAAGAGCCCATCTGTAATCTTCATGATGTTGTCTTTGGTAAAACACGTGACTTTTTTGCGCTTGTTGGCGTGCGCGTACTCGAACGCGTAACGAATGATGCGCTTGCTGCCGGGCCGTGAGATCAGCTTGAGACACTGGGCTACTTGGTTCGTCTGCCGGTGCTCGATGCCGCCGTAGACGTCTTCCTCGTTCTCGCGAACGATCACCACGTCCATATGTGGATGCTTCGTGGCGACGTAGGGATGAAGCGACGTGCACGGGCGAACGTTCGCGTACATTCCAAGAGTCTTGCGGACCGTGACGTTGAGGCTCTTGAAGCCGCCGCCCTGCGGCGTTGTAATCGGCGCCTTGAGAAAAACTTTCGTTCGGCGCAGCGACTCCCACGAGGCGGCCTCGATTCCGTTGCTTATGCCCTTATTGTAAACCGACTCGCCGATCTCGATGCGTTCTAGTGCCAGGCGCGCTCCGGCGGCGTCGAGGACGCGCAGCGTCGCGGTCATGATTTCAGGTCCGATGCCGTCGCCGTAAGCGACGGTAACCGGCACTTGCTTCGCCGTTTCGATGGTGGTGGTCAATTCGCTCTCCTTGCGTCGTACTCACCCGCGCGGCGGGCGGCTTCTCGTACGGCGTCTACCGTCGCCAATCCTGGGCGTTCCAGGCCTCTTCAATGCCATTGGGCATAAAGTTCTGCAGTTCGCTTGCGTGGGCGTAGCGCTGCGACTGATAGTAAATGAATGCCGCGGGGGCGTCGCGCAACAGCAGGGATTCAATCGTCGCATAGGCGCGTTTGCGAACAGAACGGTCGAAGGTCGAAAGCGCCAGACGTTGCGCGGCTTCCATCTCGGGCGAACAATAGCGCGAGACGTTGTTGCCGGCGGGGGGAATCATGGCGCGCGTCCACTGCGATGAGTCGTCGGGGTCGGAGCCGGAAATCCAGGCGTACATCGCGAGATCGAACTTTCCGCCGTTGAGTATGCCGCCGCTTTGAGCGGCCGCGTACAGCGTTGAGTAATCGTACCCCTTGAGCTGGACCTCAACGCCGAGCGCGCGATACATCTGCTGCACCTGCGCCATAATCGTACGCACCATTTGCGAGCCCAGACCGTAGACGAGCAGCAATGATAGCCGTTTTCCATCGTGAACGCGTACGCCGTCGGGTCCCGGGCGCCACCCCGCCGCGTCGAGCAGCGCCCGTGCTCGGGACGGGTCGTAGGGTTGCGGACGCAGCGCGGGATCGAAGGCCCAATAGTACGGCGCGAGATCGGCGACGGCGAGGACACCGGTGCCGTAGGTGTCGTCGCGAACGATCGCCGCTCGATCCATGCCGAGCACGAGTGCGCGGCGGACGCGGACGTCGTTGAGCGGCGGTCGCTGCGTATTGAACATGATCGCGGTATATGCCGGCGCCTCCGCCAGTTGGCGCTGAACGCCGCTGGTGCCGGCCACGTCGCGATAAACCGTCGCACTAACCTCGATCGCGAGGTCCGCTTCTCGCGAACGTAATTCGGCTTCGGTGGTGTTATCGTCCGGAACGATCGCCAGCGTCAGTTCCTTGAGCGTGGGCCTTCCGCGAAAGTATGCGGGATTTGCGCGTAGAACGATTCGGTCGCCGCGCAGCCAGCGCACGAACTCGTACGGCCCCGTACCGATCGGCGCGGCGTTGAACGGCACGTGATTGACGTCCTGATACTTCGCCAATACGTGCGCGGGAAGAATGCGCGTCGGAGTATCGCTCTCGGCGAAGATGCTGTCCACGGCGAGCGGAAAGAGGCGCTTCATGTGCATGACGATGGTGTAGGCATCGGGCGTATCCATGGATGCGATCTGATCGAAGCCGCGCCGAGACACGACGTTGTTACGTGGATTCATGATGGCGTCCCAGGTAAACCGTACATCTCGGCTCGTAAACGGCGCGCCGTCTTGCCACGTGACGCCGTGCCGCAGGCGGTACGTGATGGTCATGCCGTCGCGGCTGATGCCGCCGTTTTCCAGTGTCGGTACAACAGCGGCGAGATCGGGGATCTGCCGATGATCTTGATCGTGCGTGACGAGGAGGTTGAAGATCAGACCGTCGGCAAAGCTCTCGATGCTATTCTGCGCGAGGATTGGGTTCAGCTGCGTGGGATTGATGGGTATCGCAACGCGCAAGCGGTCGGATGGAGCTGCGCTGCGATTGGCGCTCTTGGAGCACCCGGCGGCCAAAAAAAACGAGAGTGTGGCGGTGCAGAGAAATACCGCAAGTCGCATTATGCGACGCAGCGGAACTTCGCGTACACGTACGGGTAGTCGTCGTAGAACCAGTTCCTAAACGAGCGGCGAATGAGCTCGCGCGGCGTGACCGGTGAGGCGCCTTTCATTACGTAATGCTTGCCGTCGAAGAAGTCGGCGGAGTACTGCGGATATGACGCCATCGGCTCGAAGCCGGGAAACGGCTCGAAGGGAGTCGCCGTCCATTCCCAACCGTTACCGATCAAATCGGCGATGCCCCAGGCGCTTCGGCCTTGCGGATGCGCGTCAACCGGCTCGGGGTCGAAGCGCTCGAAGCCGAAGTTTCCATGTTTGGGCGCTGGAGGCTGCTCGCCCCACGGAAAGGCGCGTTCCTCGCCGGCGGGAGTTCCGAACGCCGCGCGATGATACTCAGCCTCCGTCGGCAGCCGCACGTTCATCGCGCGCGCGTATGCTTGCGCCTGTCGATGCGTGACGTAGACCGGCCACGACCTCGGCAGCGGAATCTCTTGGAATTGAGTCTGTAGAACCCACGCGCCGGCGCGGCGCCTCCAGAACTCGGGAGTCGGTCCGCCCTGCTCGACATAGCGCAGCCAATCGCCATTGGTGACGGGATAAACGGCCATCTCAAAGGCTGCAACGTCAACCTCAAGGCGCGGAAACTCATTGTCCCATCCGAACGGGATGGCTTCGGGATCGGCGCCGAGGGTCGCCGTTCCGCCTGCGACGCTGCACGTCTCGCCATCGGCAACGGGGTGATCGTCGTGCTGAAACGCGCGATTCTGCTTGCGATCGAACGGAAGCTGGTGAACGATGTACATCAGCGTCTCCTGGTGCATCGCCTCGTGCTCCAAGATCGTGTACGCAGCCTGCGCGCGAGCGAGTCGGGGCATCCCCGGATTTTCGATCGGGGCGGATTCGAGCGCGCGTTCGACCCGCTCGTCGCATCGCGCCGCGAATCGCGCGACTGCGGCGCGATCCGGCCAGTCGCTGCGTTCGAGACGTCGCGCGTCATCGAGGCTGCCAGGATCGATGCCTCGCTCGAAAAGCCGTTCGAGTCCGGAATCGAGCGGCGGTTCCTCGAGACCACGCTCGTTGAGCGTGAGAAAGCTGAACGCCGGAATGTGCCCTTCGTAAAACGCGAACGGGTGGCGTAGTGGAATGGGTCGCGTGTAAAACGCGGCATCGTCGACGAGCGCGAAGATGTTCGCGGTATCACGGCGATTTCGGCGGTACCAATCGACGAGGTAGGCGCGATCGAGCGCGGTGCCGGTAACTACAGCGTGCCTCGCTTCTCTTGTTCGCGTTCGATCGAGACGAAGAGCGCCTTGAAATTGCCCTTGCCGAACGAGAGGCTCCCTTTGCGTTGAATGATCTCGAAGAAGAGCGTCGGCCGATCCTGCAGCGGCTTGGTGAAGATTTGAAGCATGTAGCCCATATCGTCGCGGTCGACGAGGATCCGGAGCTCTCGCAGGGTTTCCATGGCTTCGTCGATCTTGCCGACGCGCTCTTCGAGCATGTCGTAATAGGAATCCGGCGTGTCGAGGAAATCGACGCCGTTGGACTTGAGCGCCCGTATCGTTGCCGCGATGTCGTCGGTGCGAATCGCCATGTGCTGGACGCCGGCGCCGCGGTAGAATTCAAGGTACTCCTCGATCTGCGATTTCTTCTTGCCTTGAGCCGGCTCGTTGATCGGAAACTTGACGCGATGACGCGGGTCGGTCATGACCTTCGAACGCAAAGCGGTGTACTCGGTCGAGATGTCCTTATCGTCGAACGAAACGAGCTGCGAGAAACCGAAGACGCGTTGGTAAAAGTCGCCCCAAGCATCCATCTCGCCCCAGCCGACATTGCCGACGCAGTGATCGATGAATTGCAGCTCCGGTTTTTTGCTGCCCGGAATCGATTTGCGCTGCTCGACGTAGCCGGGCATGAAAACGCCGGTGTATCCGTCGCGTTGGATGAA
>JAFAHB010000035.1 GCA_019237435.1 Vulcanimicrobiota bacterium | reverse complement strand
GACTGCGTTCATCGTAACCGACGGCGTCTTCTCGATGGAGGGCGATCTCGCGAAGCTGCCCGACATCGTAGAGCTCGCGAAACGGTACGGCGCGATCGTGGTCGTCGACGATTCGCACGGGACGGGCGTGATGGGCGCTACGGGGCGCGGGACGATCGAGCATTACGGCTTAACCGGCCAAATCGACGTCATTACGGGAACGCTCGGCAAGGCACTCGGCGGGGCCGCCGGCGGTTTCGTCGCCGCGAGCGACGCATTGATCGATACGCTCATCCAACGGTCGCGCCCGCAGCTCTTTTCCAACGCGTTGCCGCCGACGGTCGCCTGCAGCTCGCTTGCGGCGATCGAATATCTGGATGCCCATCCTGAGCTCGTGCGCGATCTGCGCGAGAAGACGGCCTACTTTCGAGCCGGCCTTCGGCGCATCGGGTACAAGCCGCTCGAAAGCGAGAGTGCGATCGTGCCGATCATCGTCGGCGAGACGGCTTTTGCGATCGCAATCAGCGATAAGCTGCTCAAAGCGGGCGTCTTCGTAACGGGCTTCGGCTACCCCGTGGTGCCGGAAGGGACCGCCCGCATACGCGTGCAGATCAGCGCCGCGCTCAGCAAAGAAGAGATGGATCGCGCGCTCGACGCATTCGCGCGGGTGGGCAAGGAAACCGGGCTGCTCTGAAGTTCGAACGTTCGGGCATCGTACTCAAACCGAGTGCAACCCTCGGCCGGCTCGGTATTCTCAATCCCGCGTGCTCGCGGCTGCGCGACGGCACGCTGCAACTCTATCCGCGCATGGTGGCGCCCGGCAACGTCTCGCGCATTGGCTCGTTTCCGACGCGCGAGTCTCCCGACGGTTCCCTCGAACTCGAGTTTGACGGGTTCGCGCTCGAACCGGAGGCGCCATACGAGCTGCGCGACGGGCCCGACGGCCATGGATGCGAAGATCCGCGCGTCACGTTCATCGCTGCGATCGATCGCTACGTGATGGCCTACGTCGCTTTCGGTCCGCGCGGGCCCGAGGTCGCGGTCGCCGTATCGCAGGACGGATTGGTGTGGCAGCGCCTCGGGCTGGTTCAGTTTTGCGAAAGCGACGAGCCGTTTGCCGACAAAGATGCCGCGTTCTTCCCCGAGCCGGTCGCGTCACCCGCGGGGATCGAGTCGCTGGCGTTTTACCATCGCCCGACGATGCAGCAGCTCTTCGCAATGAGCGCGAGGGAGGCGATCGCGCACATCGAGGCGTTGCCGCCGGAGCAGCGCGAAGGAATTTCCATAGCGTACGTTCCGCTCGAGGCCGTTCTGAAAGACATTCACGCGCTTCGCATCGCAACCGAGACGCATCGCTTGAGCTTGCCCCCGGCGAACTGGGGAGCGATCAAAGTCGGCGCCGGCGCTCCGCCGGTGCGGATCGCTGCAGGCTGGTTATCGGTGATGCACGGCGTTGACGAGCTCGCTCACCCGAAAGATTCGTCCCTATTGCGATATTGCGCCGGCGTCATCATCCACGACGCGGAGCGCCTCGACCGCATCCTGTTTAGATCGGCTGATCCGCTGTTCGTTCCCGAAATCGGTGCCGAGCTTCGGGGCGCCGTGGGACACGTCGTCTTTCCGACCGGAATCGATCCGCGCGGCGAGCGCGAATTCGATATCTATTACGGAATGGCCGATTACGAAATTGGCCGCGGACGCCTGTCGCTCGACGCTTAGACGCTCGCGCGACTGGGCCTAGCCCGCGACCCCAACCGTTTGCCGCCCAGCGGCGTAGAGACGGCATGAATCATTTCTTTGTCGCGCTCCTTGCGGCGCAGCTCCTTTTACCGGCTCTCGCGCTCTCGACGCCGACCGTCGAAATCAAGAACGACGCCTATTCACCCCCGACGCTAACGATTAGAGCCGGGGAAACGGTAACGTTTAGTAACGAGGACGACGATGCCCACACCGTCACCGCGACGGACGGCAGCTTCGATTCGAAGGGTCTCGACACTGGCGGGATCTGGCGTCACAAGTTCGATAAACCGGGGGCGTACGCGTATTTTTGCGAGCTGCACCCGTTCATGAAGGGGACGATCGTCGTCAAAGCGGTGACGCCGTGAAACGCGCCTCTTTCCTCGAACATGTGGCCTGGACCGGCGCCGGAATCGCCTACTCGCTCGGCGCTGGCGGATTGCTCGCGGGCCGCGCCGTCGCCGAGGGCACGACCGATTCGATCGCGTTCGTGCAGATCAGCGATAGCCATATCGGCTTCCATCAGGCCGCAAACCCCGACGTTGCCGGAACGCTGCAAATGGCGGTCGACGCGATCAACGCGCTGGCGTCGCAGCCGGCATTCGTGGTGCACACCGGCGATATCACGCATCTTTCCACGCCGAAGCAATTTGACGACGCGCGAGCGATTCTATCGCAGTTGCGAGCGCCGTTGATCGCGCTACCCGGCGAGCACGACGTTATCGGCAACGACTTTAAGCCGTATCTCGCGAACTTTAGGATCCCGCACTCGAGCTCCGGGGGCTGGGCGTCTTGGGATGCCGCCGGGATCCACTACGTCGTCCTGCTCAACGTCTTCAACTTTGAAAAGATGGGCTTGCTGGGAAGCGAGCAGCTCGCATGGCTCGCCGGCGATCTCGACGCGGTCGCCTCCTCGACGCCGGTCGTAGTCTTCACGCACGTGCCGCTCTACGCGCTCTATCCGCAATGGGGCTGGACCACCGAGGACGGAATCAAGGCGCTGGCGCTGTTACAGCGCTTCGACCACGTGACCGTTCTGAACGGGCACATCCATCAAATCGTGACACATCAAGAGGGCAACATTCGCTTTGCGAGCGCCGATGCCACCGCCTACCCGCAGCCCAAAGCCGGCACGGCGCCGAAACCGGGCCCAGTGACGCTTCCGAGAAATGACCTGCTGCATGCGATCGGTTACCGAACCGTCGAGCTCGCCGGCGGCGCGCTTCATTTCGAGGATCGCGCCTTGGGCTAGCGTGCGGGACGAGTCGCTGGAGACGAGCTTCGCGCGACGGGATGCGGACGCTTACGAAACGGCCTACCGCTGTTTCGGCGCGCGGATGCACGCGACGGCGCTGCGCTTGTTGGACGACCGCGACGCCGCTGCGGAATGCGTGCACGACGTATTTCTGCATTTATGGCGACGGCAAAACGCCTACGTCGCGGCACGCGGCAGCCTGGAGGCTTTTCTCGTGACGTGCGCCCGAAATCGCGCGCTCACGCACGTTCGCGAGCACGCGCGCCGTCGCCATACCGCCGCTCGACTCGCGGTTGACACGCAGTACGTGATCGAGGTGGATCCGATCGAACGCGAACGCATCGCGCGAGCGCTCGCGCGACTGACGGAAGGCCAAGCCGCGGTCGTTGCGCTGGCCTACTACCGGGGAATGCCGCTGAGCGAAGTTGCGCTGCAACTCGGCATACCGATTGGGACGGTGAAGGGCCGGCTCAGCGCGGCGCTCCAATCGTTGCGCAAATTGCTGGTGTTGGAAACGAGCAATGGAAGCTGACCGACACATCGGTGAGGCGGCCGAACTCTACGCCGCCGGCGCGCTCGATTCGGGCGAACGCGCAACGGTAGAGGCGCATATCGTTCACTGTGCAGAATGTCTGCGCCGCGTAGGTGAAGCCGAAGAGACCGTCTTGGCGCTGGAGCGCGATCTGGTCGCGGAGCCGCGACCCGGCGCGGGTAAAGTTCTGCAGGTCGAGCGGCGCGGCATCTCGCCGTGGTGGCTTGCCGTCGCCGCAGCCGCGGCGCTCGTCGCCGGCGTGTTGATTCCTCGCCCGGTTTCGCATCACGACGCGGCCACGGTCGCAATGATCCAAAGCCATTTTTCGCATGCGCAGTTCAGCGGTGCCGGGCCGCCGGCGAAAGTGCTCTACGCTCGGAACCGCTCGTGGTACTACGTTATCGTTATGGGGTGCCATCGCTATGACGTTTACGGAATCGCCCGCACCGGCCCGACCAGACTCGGTACGACCGAGCCCAACGGCGATACGAGCCAACTCTTTACGCAAACTCACGCAGCGTTCGAACGGCTCGAAGTTCGTGACGGCCGTACGGTTTTCGAAACGGCAGCTATTCGGTAATGCCGCACTCAAACAAAGAGGCCCAACGGCTGGTTGGGCCCGATTTGGTTGCGGGGGGTGGATTTGAACCACCGTCCTTCGGGTTATGAGCCCGACGAGCTACCGGACTGCTCCACCCCGCGACAGGAACGACAACATTACGACGCGCCGGGTTTCGCCCCTCCCCACCGAATGCGAGCCGCATGCCATCCAACTCGCTGGCGCGGCGCATACCGAAGATTCACCTGCACTGTCACCTCGAAGGAAGCTTGCGCGCCGCGACCTTCGTCGAGCTGGCCGACAAACACGGCGTCCCCCTGCGCTACCACCCCGAGGGCGCGGCCGCCGCCGCGTTCGTCGACGAACCCGCCGAGCCGGTCGATCGGTCGGCGCCGTATCGCTTCAAAGACTTCGAAGAGTTTCTGCTGATCTTCGCTGCCGTCAGCCGCTCGCTGCACGAACCGGAGGACTACGCGCGGCTGGCCCGCGAGTTCGTTGAGGATTCGCTTGCGCAAGGCGTGATCTACGGCGAACTCTTCGTTTCGCCGTCGGTGTGGACGTTTTTCAATCGAGAGCTCGACGTTCGCACGACGATGGAAGCGATCGCCGGCGAGCTGCGCGCCGCCAAGCCGCACGCGACATTTAAGCTTCTTCCCGACCTTACGCGGAACTTCGGCGCACAAAGTGCGATGGACACAGCGCGTCAGGTAGCCGCGATGACCGATTTGGACGTCATCGGCGTTTCGCTTGGCGGCGACGAAGGGCGATTTCCGGCCACGCTTTTCGCCGATGCCTTCGCCTTCGCGCGCGCGCAGGGACTGCATTGCGTCGCGCATGCGGGCGAAGCGGACGGCCCCGCGAGCGTACGCGACGCGCTCGAAGTTCTCGGCGCCGAGCGCATCGGCCACGGGATTCACGCGCTGCAAGATCCGTCAACCGTCGAGCTGCTCGCGGCACGCGGCGTCGCCTTGGAAATCTGCCCCACCTCCAATAGCCTCACCGGCTCGCAGCTGCGCGATCATCCGCATCCGTATCTCGATTTCGATCGCGCCGGATGCGTCGTGACCATCGACGCCGACGATCCGGCGATTTTTCGAACCTCGATCGAAGGCGAGTACGCGCTCGTCGAGCAGATCGCGGGCGCTGCGGCCCTGGAGCGCTACGTGCGCAACGCAATAGCTGCCAGCTTTGCCGGCGAGCAGGAAAAACGGACGATGGAGACCGCGCTCGCCTATCTTGCGGAACTTCCCGCCGCGCCTCGAAGTTAAAGCGCTTATGCCGCACTCGCACTCTCACTTCGCCGAGTCGTTCGAGATGTATATGAAAGCGATCTATCGGCTCGAGCGCGAGGGACCCGGCGTCACGACCTCCGCGCTCGCGACCGAGCTCGGCGTTGCGCCCGCCTCCGTTTCAGGGATGCTCAAGAAACTCGTCAACGACGGTTACGTCGAACACGAGGTGCGCGGCGACATCCGGTTGACGCGAAAGGGACTCGAGGTCGCCGTCGGAGTCGTGCGACGCAATCGTCTGGCCGAACGGTTGCTGACCGACGTGCTGGGTATGCCGTGGGACGAAGTTTACGCCGAGGCCTGCATTCTCGAGCATGCCATCACGCCGCGGGTCGAGGAGCGGTTGATCGCGACGCTCGGCGATCCGCAGACGTGCCCACACGGACATCCCATTCCACCGGCAGACTTGACGGAGCCCATCCGCACCGGCATTCCGCTCGCTCAAGTCGAGCCGGGAAAGCAAGTCACCGTTTCGGGCGTCACCGAGCAAATGCCGGAGATACTGCGCTACCTCGGCCAGGTCGGCGTGCGCCCGGGCGTATGTCTGAGCGTCCTGGAAAAGGCGCCGCTGGGCGGACCGCTGACGATCGAAGTCGACGGGGCGCGGCACGCGATCTCGCTCGAACTGGCGCGAACGGTCATGATCGCGTGATCACCCGCTTGCTCATCGTTCTCAACGTGATCGGCTATCTGTGGGAGATTCATGTGGCCGGTTCCGAGATGCTCTCGGGCCTGGGAACGGGCCGCGGAATGGAACGCGTGCTGGTCGACGGCGCGCTGGTTCCCGCGTTCGTCTTGCAATACGGCCAATGGTGGCGCATTTTTACCGGCGCATTCTTGCACGGAAGCCTGCTGCACATCGGCGTCAATATGCTGTCGCTGTGGTTCCTGGGCCGCTTCATCGAATACGCGGTCGGGTCGTGGCGGATGCTGTTCATCTACACGATCTCGCTCATCGTTTCGGGCTTGGGGGTCGTCTATTTCAGTAGTCCGATGGTTCCGACGATTGGAGCGAGCGGCGCCATCTT
>JAFAHB010000270.1 GCA_019237435.1 Vulcanimicrobiota bacterium | reverse complement strand
CGTCGAAGCGTCATGTCAACGATCACGATACCCGTTTCGAACGGCCTCGCCGGTCGCACCGGCGCAGCGCTTACCAAGCTGCCGCGCTGGATGTGGGGCGCCGCCGCAGCGCTCATTGCCGCCGGACTCGCCGTCTGGTTGTTCGTTCATTCGCGCGCCGGAAACGGCTTCATCACCTCGCCGGTGACGCAAGGCACCGTCGTCGCATCGGTTACGGCGTCGGGAACGGTCAACCCGCAAAACCTCATCTCCGTCGGCACGCAGGTTTCCGGAACGATAGCCGCGATCGACGTCGATTTCAATAGCAAGGTGAAGCGCGGACAAGTTCTCGCTCGATTAGACCCAAGCACGATGCAAGCGCAGCTCGATCAGGCCGATGCGGCGCTCGCGCAAGCGCAAGCTCAGGTGTCGGAAGCGGCCGCGAGCACCAGCGGCGCCTCCTCGGGGATCGACGTTGCGCGTGCAAATGCCGCGGCGGAGTCGGCGTCGGTTGCATCGGCTAAGGCAAACGTCACCAAGACCCAAGCCGCTTTGGCACTCGCCACGAAGACGGAGTCGCGTGACGCCGCTTTGCTGTCGCAGGGTTACATCGCGCAAAGCACCGTCGACGGCGATCGCTCTACCGTCGCGCAGGACGCAAGCGACGTCGCCGCGGCACAGGCTGCGGTCGCGCAAGCGCAAGCGCAATGGCAGGCCGGCAGCGCGACCGTCGATCAAAGCGCCTCCACGGCGCAAAGCCAAGCCGCCGGCACGCAGGCGGCGCAAGCCAACGTTTCGGCAGCGCAAGCCGTGGTCGCACAAGACCAGTTGAACTTACAGCACACGGTCATCACCTCGCCGGTCGACGGCACGGTGGTCGCGCGCGAGGTCTCCGTCGGCCAAACCGTTGCGGCTTCGCTGCAAACGCCGACGCTCTTTTCGATCGCGCAGAATCTCGGCAACATGGAAGTCGATATCAACGTCGGCGAGCCCGATATCGGAAACGTGAAGCCCGGAGATTCGGTGTCGTTTTCGGTGCTCGCCTACCCGAACGAGACCTTCCACGGAACCGTCGCGCAAGTTCGGATCAATCCGCAAACGCTCAACAACGTGGTCACCTACGACGTCGTCGTGTACGCATCGAACGACGGCGGAAGGCTGCTGCCCGGAATGACGGCCAATGCGACGATCGACGTCGCCAGCGTGCGCAACGCGCTGACTGTTCCGATAGCAGCACTGCACGGTCAAGGCGCCGCAACGACGGCGTGGGGAACCGTCAGCGGCGCGTCGGCCGGCGCCGTCGCCGCCGGATCGACCGCACAACTGCTCGTCGATCGTGACGGCAAGCCGGCGCCCGTGACGGTCTACGTCCGGCTTACGAGCGGGACGCAGGCTGCCGTGCAACCGGTACGCGGCGCGTTGAGCGCGGGTGACAGCGTCGTCGTGGGAGTCGCCGGTTCGCGCCGCTACAGCGGCGCCGGCGCGCACGTTCCCGCGGCCGGCGGTCCCATGAGCGCAATGCGGGGGCTTCACTGATGGCTGCCGTCGTCGAGGTCCGCGATCTGCGCATGGAGTACGCGATGGGCAGCGATACCGTGCACGCGTTGCGCGGCGTCAATCTTACGGTCGAGCCCGGGGAGTTCGTTGCCGTCATGGGTCCGTCGGGATCGGGGAAATCGACGTTCATGCATATCGTCGGGCTGCTCGATACGCCGACCGAGGGAACGTACCGGTTCGAAGGCGCGGAAGTCTCGGGCTTGAGCGCCGACGAACGCGCCGATATTCGCGGACGGCGGCTTGGCTTCGTCTTTCAAGCGTACAATCTGCTGCCACGCACGACCGCACTGGAGAACGTCGAGCTGCCGATGATCTACGCCGGAACGAGCGAGGCGCAACGCGCAGCGATTGCGCTCGAGAAGCTCGATATGGTCGGCATCGCGCAGCTCGCGAATCACCACCCCAACCAAATGTCGGGCGGACAACAGCAGCGTGTGGCGATCGCGCGGGCGCTGGTCAACGATCCGGGGCTCATTCTCGCCGACGAGCCGACCGGCGCGCTCGATACGAAGAGCTCGCAAGACGTGATGCGCATCTTCTCGCGTCTCAACGAGGAAGACGGGATGACGATCATGCTGGTGACGCACGAGCCCGACGTTGCCGCTTACGGACGGCGGATCGTGACGTTCCGCGACGGTCTCATCACCGGCGACGCGATCAACGAACGGCGGGCAGCATGACGATCAAAGCTACGCTGCGGCTCGCGGTTGCCGCGCTCGTTCGCAACAAGGCACGCTCGCTCTTGACGATGCTGGGCATCGTGATCGGCGTCGCCGCGGTCATCGTCACGGTAGCCATCGGCGTCGGCGCTCGAACGTCCGTGCAGCAAAGCATCAACAGCTTGGGGTCGAATTTGATCGTCGTGCAGCCCGGGAGCGTCACGCAAGTCGGCGCGCGCAGCGGATTCGGCGGCGCTTCAACGCTCACGCCCGAGGACGGTCTGGCCATCGCAAAACTCCCAGGGGTGGCCGCGGTTTCGCCCCTCGCCACGCTGCGTATACAAGTGGTTGCCGGTAACAATAACTGGCAGACGAGCGTCAGCGGCGTCGCCCCGACCTACACGTTCATCCGTTCATGGCCGCTTGCGAGCGGGCGATTTTTCAATGAAAACGACCTCGCCTCCGCTGCGAAGGTAGCCGTGCTGGGGGAGAGCGTCGTCGAGCAGCTCTTCCCCAACGGCGATTCGCCGGTCGGGCAAACGATCATTATCAAAGGCGCGCCGTTCACCGTCATCGGAACGTTGGCTCCGCTCGGCCAAAGCGGGATGGGCCAGGACCAAGACGACACGGTGCTCATTCCGTACACGTCGGCGATGCAGCGGCTCACCGGGCTGACGACCGTCAACGCGCTGCTGGTGTCGGCCGCAAGCGCCGATCAAATCGATCCCGTGACGGCGAGCGTTACGGCGCTGCTGGAGCAGCGCCACCTCATCGTGCCGCCGCAAACCGACGATTTCCAAGTGCGCAACTTGCAATCGATCGCCCAAACCGCCTCGCAAACCGGCGCGATCATGGAGCTGTTGCTGGCCGGCGTCGCCGCCGTCTCGCTGGTGGTCGGCGGAATCGGCATCATGAACATCATGCTCGTATCGGTCACCGAACGCACGCGCGAGATCGGACTGCGAATGGCGGTCGGGGCGCGCGCCGCAACGATTTTGCGCCAGTTTCTCGCCGAGTCCGTCGTCCTCGCGACGATCGGCGGCCTCATCGGCATCGTCGCCGGCGCTATCGGTACGCTCGCGGTGAGCCTGCTGACCCAGTGGCCCACCGCGATTCCGCCGCAGTGGATCCTCGCGTCCGTTGCATTTTCCGCGATGGTGGGCGTGTTCTTCGGCTACTACCCGGCGCGTCAGGCCGCCCAGCTCAACCCGATCGAAGCCTTGCGGTTCGAATGAGCGCACGCATTGCGGTGATCGACGACGAACCCAACATGCGCGAACTGCTTTCACTTGCGTTCACGCATGCCGGCTACGCCGTGCGGTGCGCGGCGGACGGAGCGGCCGGGCTCGCGCTCGTGCGCTCGTGGTCGCCGGACCTGATCGTGCTGGACGTGATGATGCCCAAACTCAGCGGCATCGATCTGCTGCCGTCGCTGCGGCGCGCTACCGACGCGCCGGTCGTCATCCTCAGCGCCCGCGGGGAAGTCGGCGACAAAGTCGCGGGGCTCGCGCATGGTGCCGACGATTATCTCAGCAAGCCGTTCGAGATTTCGGAGCTGCTCGCGCATATCGCAGCCAAGCTGCGCCGGCCGCACATGGAAACGCGCTCGACGCTCGAGTACGAAGGTCTGAGCGTCGATCTCGGCGAGCACACCGTCGAGCGCGATGGAAAGCGCCTCGACCTGTCGCCGCTCGAATACGATTTACTCGTGACGCTGCTTCGCCGCCCTCGCCGCGTCTTCACGCGCGAAGAGCTGCTCGATCACGTGTGGGGCGACGCCGACGTCGGAACCGGCGCGGTCGAGCGTTACATTTCCTATCTTCGCGGCAAGGTTGACGACGGTTTCGAACGGCCGCTGATTCAGACCGTGCGCGGCGCCGGCTACACGCTGCGTGCCTGAACCATTCGCGCCGTTCGCCCGCCGCTTAACTCGAGGGTACGCGCTGCTCGCCGTTGCGTTGATCGCGCTCATCGTGGCGACGACCAGCGTGTTGGCCTTTCTGCTCTATGTCGGCACGTTGAACGAAGCAATCGCGAGCGACGCACAGCGCATCGCTCAAGACGCACTCGCGTATCAGCGGCAGCACAAATCGCCCGGAACGTACGATGCAGCGCTGGCGAAGGAGATCGCCGGTCCGCGCGTCGGCGTGAGAATCTACGACGAACGCCATCGGCTCGTGGCGGCGAGCGATGGCGGCAGCGCCGCCGGCGACCGGCTAACCCGCATCGCGGCCGCGGTGTTCGGCTTGCACTCGGCTGTTCTGCACGTGGACGACCAGACGATCGTCGTCGCGCCGGAGCTCGCGCGTTTCAATCGTCTGCTGGCGCGTTACCTCGCCGTAGTGCTGCCGATCGGCGCGCTCGCCGTGCTTTTGGCATGGCTAGCCGGAAGGAACATTACGCGGCGGGCGATCGCGCCGCTGCAAGCGGTTGCGTCGGCGCTGCGCCGCATCGCCGGCGGAAATTTCGCTCCGGAGCCGCTGCCGGCCGGCGACAGCAGCCTGCGCGAGCTGACAACGGCATACAACGACGTCGCGCAGCGGCTCACCGCGGCCACGGTCGAACGCGAGCGCAACGAGCTGCAAATGCGCCAATTCGTCGCCGACGCGGGCCACGAGCTGCGGACGCCGTTGACTATCGTCATGGGCTATCTCGAAATCCTCCAGCAAGGGATCGTCGGCGATGCGGCGGCGGTCGGAAACGTTTACGAAACGATGCTGTCGGAGAGCCGCCGAATGCGGGCGGTAATCGACAAGCTGATTCTGCTCGCGCGGTTGGAACGCCCCGCACTGCCATCCATCCAAGTCGTAGACGTCGCCGCGCTCGCAGCGCGCGTCGTCACGGCGATGGCGCCGCTCGCGGGCGCGAATCGCGTCGAAGTAATCGGCGCCGGCTCCGCGTGCATCGTCGAAGCGGATGAAACCGAACTCTACGAGGCGTTGAAGAACGTCGTTGAAAACGCTGTCCGCTACGCACCGGAGTCGCCGATCGCCGTCGACGTAGCGTGCCGGGAGAACGTTGGTACGGTGACGGTCACCGATCGCGGGCCCGGCATGGACGCAACCGACGCGGAGCACGCCTTCGATCGCTTTTATCGCGGCGGAGCGCGAACCGCGGAGGGATCCGGTCTCGGGCTATCGATCGCGAAGCGTGCCGTCGAGCGGGTGGGAGGCACGGTCGCACTCGAGAGCGAGCCCGGCGTGGGAACGCGAGTAACCATTTCGCTGCCGCGCGGGTCCACGAGCGCATGAGCGTCAAAGTTTACGGAATCAATCACATCGCAATCGAGGTGGACGACATCGAAAAAGCCGTCGCCTTTTATCAGGACGTCTTTGGCTTAGAAAAGCTCGACGAGGGCGAAGGCGATGCCTTTTTCAAAATCGGCGAGCATCAGTTTCTCGCGATGTTTGAAGTGGAGCGCGTGCAGCCGGCTCGAACCCGGCATTTCGGCCTGATGGTTCGCGACGAAGCCCAGCTAGCCGAAGTCCGCGAGAAGCTCACGAAGAAATACGGTCTCACACTGTTGCCGCACTTTCGATGCGACTTCGTCGACCCGTTCGGAAATCGCGTTCAGGTGGTGGACCTGCACGATGAATCGCTCGTCTGGCTTCTCCCGTATCGCGAGGTCCAAGATACGGGCATCGCCTTTACGAAGTAACGTGCTCGGGGCGAAAGCCTAGCCCGACCAGCCGACCGGGGATGCGCGGCAAAAACGGCATCGCGCGAAGCAGCATCGGCAAACGATGCAAAAACGGCGGCCGCCCTTGCGCGAGCACTCGCCCGATGATCGTGTGTTGGATGAACAACTGTAGCGCCTGCGTTCGTCGGGCCGCCGGTTCGCGCCGTCGCTGAACCTCGCGCAGGTCTCGCTCCGAAAGCATCCCGCTGCGCAACTTGGGCGCGAGCATGTTCGCCGCCGCAACGGCGTCTTGAATCGCGAGATTGATGCCGACGCCTCCGATCGGCGACATCGCGTGCGCTGCGTCGCCGATACAGAGCAGCCCGGGGCGGTACCATCGCCGCAATCGGTTCACGCGCACGGTGAGCAGCTTGACGTCGTCCCAGGTCCGCAGCTCCTCGACGCGGTCGGCCAGAAACGGCACGATTGCGCTGACTTGGCCGCGAAATTCTTCCAGCCCGCGCTCGCGAAGCTGCGCAAGCGTTCCCTTCGGAATGACGTACGCGCACTGCCAATAGCTCCCGCGGTCGATCAACGCCATGATGCGTCCGTTACGAATGTAGCCGAAGGTTTCGTGTGGATCGTCCGAGCGTTTGCTCAGGCGCAGCCATAGCACGTCCATCGGCGCGCCGAGCTCGACGACCTCCAAACCGGCTCGTTCGCGAAGCAGCGATTCTCGCCCGTCTGCGACAATCGTGAGGTCGGCTCGAACCTCCTCGATGCCGTCGCGCGTCTGCGCTCGCACGCCGGCGACGCGACCGTTCTCCCAGATGAGGTCCGCGGCGCGCGTTTGCATGCGCAGATCGAAGCACGGATACCGCTTCGCTTCTTCGGCCAAGAAATTGAGGAACTCCCATTGCGGCATGAAAGCCAAGAACTTACAGCGGGTCGGGAGATGGGTGAAGTCCGCAACCGTGATCACGGTGTCACCGAGATTTCCCGCCAGGCTGGTCACTTTTTGATGCGGCCGCTGCAAGAACGCATCGAGCACGCCAAGCTCGTCCATGACGTCGAGCGTCGACGGATGTATCGTGTCGCCACGGAAGTCGCGCAAGAAATCGGGGTGCTTTTCCAGCAAGACCGTCGGCGTGCCGGCGCGCGCGAAAAGCAAGGCTGCCATCATACCGGCGGGTCCGCCGCCGACGACGCAGCAGCGCGCGGCGTCACTCATCGCAAGCTTCGTGCGTAAAAGCGATAGCGGACGAACTCGGCTTCGCGCTGGTTTACGCGAGCTTCGCACGCGGACGCAATTTCGTCGATGAAGTTCTCGAGCGACCGCTCGGCGACGCCCGGCGTCAACGCAGCGTCGAGAAACTTGCCGAAAAGCCGCATTGGCGGATCGTACGAGCCGCGGAGCGACAGCGTGCTCTCGCCCAAGCCGCCCGGCTCGACGCTCATCGATCCATTGAAGCCCGGAAATGCGCCGGGCAGGTTTGCCGAGACGAAGGAAACGTGAAACGCACGCACGCCCTGCGGGTCCTTCTCCACCTTCAAATCGATCGGAACGGCAA
>JAFAHB010000219.1 GCA_019237435.1 Vulcanimicrobiota bacterium | reverse complement strand
TACGATTGGCGGCGCATTCTCAACGCGGGCGCCGGTGCGGCGGCGGCTACGATCTCGCTTGCGTTAATCGGATCGGCCGATGTCGTATTGGTCAAGCACTATTTCAACGAGCACGCAGCCGGGCTCTACGCCGCGGCGGCCTTGGGTGGGAAGATCTTGCTCTATCTCGTCGGATTCATTCCGACCGTATTGCTGCCGCAGGCTGCCGACCGCCATGCGCGCGGCGCGCAAACGCGCGAGGTTTTGGCCGGCAGTCTGGTGTTGTTCGCGATCGTCGCGGTTTGCGGGCTCTTCGTTTTCCGGTACTTCGGTCTGCAGGTGCTCCACGCGCTGGTCGGACATGCGTTCGATGCGGCCGCGCCGCTGCTGGTGACCTACGGATTGGCGATGGCGCTGCTCGCGCTGACGAACGCGCTAACGTACTACGGCATCGCGACGCACCGGCTGGCATTTACGGTTCCGCTCTTGATCTGCACGCTTGGCACGTTGGGCGGGATCGTGCTAATTCACCGGACGCTGGCCGCTGTGGTCGACGTGCTCGTCGTCGGCAACGCGATCGCGGCGCTCGCCGTCATCGGTTCGTTGGTCTCCCAGCGGAACACCACCGGGCGGCGGTCGACGGTGTGACGCGAGTCCTGCTGATCGGCGGTGCGGGGCGGTTAGGAACGGCGATTGCGCGATTGTGGAGCGACTGGGAGATCGTCGCACCGGGGCACGGGGAGCTCGACATCGGAGACGCTCACGCGCTGCGCGACGCGGTCGAACGGATTCGTCCGGATGTGCTTCTCAACGCCGCCGCCTTTCACGACGTCGATCGCTGCGAAGATGAACCCCAGCGAGCGTTTGCCGTCAACGCGCTTGCCGTCGGCGCCGCGGCTGCCCTGGCGCGCGAGCGTGACGTTTTTTTCGTTACCATCAGCACCGATTACGTTTTCGACGGAACTGCGCGCGAGCCGTATGCCGAAACCGCGCCGGCGCATCCGATCTCGGTCTATGGCGTTTCGAAGCTCGCGGGCGAATATTTGGCCGGCTGTCTGGGTTCGCGCGCTCTCGTCGTTCGGACGTGCGGGCTCTACGGAACGGCATCATCTCGAAACCGAACGCATTTAATCGAGCGTGTGTTGGAGTGGAAACCGGGCAATCCGCCGCTGCGCGTCGTTGCCGACGTCGTCGCCTCACCGACCTTCGCCGGCCATCTCGCCGACACGTTACGCCGATTGATCGTTACGGAATCGAAGGGCCTCTATCACGCAGTCGATCGCGGGCCGGTGAGCTGGTTCGACTTCGCTCGTGAGGTAGCGCGCGCGGCCGGCCTCGACGTGCCGGTCGAACCGATCAGCGCCGCGCAATGGCGATCGCGAGCAGCGCGGCCGCGCTTTTCGGCGCTCGACACCGCGAAGCTGCGCGGTCTCGGCATCGAAATGCCTCGCTGGCAAGCCGGAATTGCCGCGCACCTCGCCGCCCGGTTAAGATAGCAGGCACCATGGAGCTGCGAATCGACCGTGGCAGCATCGATCGCTGCCGAAGGCTTGCTACCGCTATCGCCGATCCGGTCGAGGCGTTCATCGAAGCGCACTCGACGGTGTCGGTCGAGCGGGCCGTGCTTCGGCTGCTCGGGGTCGATGGCGTGACTGCGGACGAGGTTCCCCTGCCCAATGCGGTGGTGGATGCGATTCCAGCCGCGCAACTGAGCTGCGGCGCGGCGCTCGCGTTCGGAAAGGCCATCGCGGAGACCGGACTCGAGCCGGCTTCATTGGCACGGGCAATTGCCGAGGGGCGCTACGCCTTAACCGATTTCTCCGATACGCATCCGAGCGCAGCGCGCGGCGCACTGCGCCCCCAGGTCGACAAGGCGCTCGCGCGCATCGGCGCGCAGCGAGAGGAACGAGCCGCGCGCTTGGCGAGGCTCGGCCAACTTCCACCGCCGTTGCTCTACGTGATCGTTGCCAGCGGCAACATCTACGAAGACCGAACGGCCGCCGTCGCCGCCGCCGAAGCGGGCGCGCAAGTCATCGCGGTAATTCGTTCGACGGGACAATCGCTGCTCGATTTCGTTCCGTTCGGTCCGACCACCGAAGGATTCGGCGGCACGTACGCGACGCAGGCAAATTTCACGATCATGCGCGCCGCGCTCGACGAGGCAAGCGAGAAACTCGGCCGTTACGTGATGCTCACCAACTATGCCAGCGGTCTGTGCATGCCCGAGATCGCCGTCATGGCGGCGTTCGAACGTCTCGACATGCTGCTCAACGATTCGATGTACGGCATCCTCTTCCGCGACATCAACATGAAACGCACCTTCGTCGATCAGCACTTCAGCCGAATGCTCAACGCGCACTCGGGAATCATCATCAACACCGGCGAGGACAACTATTTGACGACGGCCGACGCCGTCGATCAGGCGCCGGCGGTGCTGGCGTCGCAGTTCATCAACGAAGAGTTCGCACACCGCGCGGGGCTTCCCGATCGCCAAATCGGGTTGGGCGACGCTTATGAGATCAATCCGGATCTGGAGGACAGCTTTCTCTACCAAATCGCGCAGGCGCAGCTGGCGCGGGAAATTTTCCCCGAAGCGCCGCTGAAGTACATGCCGCCGACCAAACACATGACCGGCGACATCTTCAAGGGCCACCTGATCGACGCGATGTTCAACCTCACCTCGGTGATGACGCATCAAACGATCCACCTCTGCGGCATGCTGACCGAAGCGATTCACACGCCATTCCTCGGCGATCGGGTACTCTCGCTCGAGAACGCGAGGTACGTCATGAATTCCGCGCGCCACTTCGGCTACGAAATCGTGTTGCGTCCCGGCGGAGCGATCGAACGCCGAGCCCAGGCGGTGCTTGCGGGCTGCCAACATCTTCTGGAGCGCGTCGCCGCAATG
>JAFAHB010000014.1 GCA_019237435.1 Vulcanimicrobiota bacterium | reverse complement strand
CCTTTGAAGTACATGCCGCCGACCAAACACATGACCGGCGACATCTTCAAGGGACATTTGATCGACGCGATGTTCAATCTCACGTCCGTCGCGACCGGACAGACGATTCACCTTTGCGGAATGCCGACCGAGGCGATTCACACGCCGTTCTTGGGCGATCGCGCACTCGCGCTCGAAAATGCCCGCTACGTCATGAAAGCCGCCCGCCATCTCGGCGACGAGATCGTGCTGCGCCCGGGCGGCACCATCGAACAGCGCGCCCAAACGGTCCTGGGCGAGTGCGTGACGCTGCTCGAACGTGTCGCGGCGATGGGCTTGATGAAGGCGATCGAATCGGCAGTCTTTGCCGACGTCTCGCGAACGCCAGAAGGCGGACGCGGGTTCGAGGGCGTCTTCGCGCGCGCCGCCGGCTATTGGAATCCGTTCGAAGAGGCCCTCAAACCGGTACCTGCGCTGAGTGGAGTGGAAGGGTGACGCGGCTGGTCAAGCCGTACGGCGACACCAAGAACGACGGCAAGGTCCAGCTCTCATTTACGTTGCCGGTCGAGTGGAGCGAGTCGGCCGACGAAGCGGCGCGCCAGCTGGCGGGCAAGATGGGTTTCAGCGACGTCCAGGTGGTCGACGGCCGGAGAATCGCTGCGGGCTTTTCGTTTTTCGTGGTCTATGCAACGACGCCGCAAGGAGTTGACGTCGAGAGCATCGCCGCGCCTGCGGAACGCGCGCATGCGATGACGATGGACGAGATCGACGCATTGATCGGCGATCGCATCGGAAGAAAGGTTCGAGTCGCAGGCGCCTGCATCGGTACGGACGCGCATACCGTCGGCATCGATGCGATCCTCAACATGAAGGGCTATAAAGGCGATTACGGTCTCGAGCGGTATCATATGTTCGAAACCCTCAACCTCGGCAGTCAGATCGCGGTCGAAGAACTGGTGCGGATCGCGAAGGAGCGCCGGATCGACGCGCTCCTTGCCTCCCAGGTCGTAACGCAAAAAGGAAGCGACGTTAAGAATTTTACCGCGCTCAGCGAGCTGCTCGAGGCCGAAGGCCTGCGCGACCAAATCGTTTTGATCTGCGGGGGGCCGCGCGTCACCAGCCGCTTGGCCAGCGAGCTCGGTTACGACGCCGGTTTCGGACGCGGCACGCTCCCAAGCGAAGTCGCCGCGTTCATCGCGATGACCCTGGCGCAACGGTTGCGGCGGCACGGTTAGGACCAAAAACTTGGCCAAGACAGCGCTCATCACCGGCATAACCGGGCAAGACGGCTCGTATCTCGCCGAGCTGTTATTGAAAAAGGGCTACCGCGTCGTCGGGATGACGCGGCGTACCAGCACCGAGGTGCACGATCGGATCGAGCACATCGTCGGCGATCTCGAAATCGTCTCGGGCGATCTGCTCGACCAGAGCTCGATAACCGCGATCGTCAACGACGTGCAGCCCGACGAGATCTACAACCTCGCCGCGCAATCGTTCGTGCCGGCCTCCTGGAGTCAGCCGGTTCTTACCGGCGAGTTCACAGCGCTCGGCGTGACACGCGTTCTCGAGGCGATTCGGCACGTCAACCCCGCGATTCGGCTCTATCAAGCTTCCAGCTCGGAGATGTTCGGCAATATTCCGGAGTCGCCGCAAAACGAGAAGACGCCGTTCTATCCGCGCAGCCCTTACGGAGTCGCCAAAGTCTACGGCCACTGGATCACCGTCAATTATCGCGAATCCTATGGCTTGTACGCGTGTAGCGGCATTTGTTTCAATCACGAGTCGGCGCGCCGGGGGAAAGAGTTCGTCACGCGAAAAATTTCCGACGGCGTCGCACGCGTCAAGCTTGGACTCGCGAAAGAGCTGCGCCTGGGCAACCTCGACGCTCATCGCGATTGGGGTTTCGCCGGCGATTACGTTCGCGCGATGTGGATGATGCTGCAGCAAGACGTTGCCGACGACTACGTGATCGCGACCGGAAAGACGCACAGCGTGCGGGATTTCTTGCGTAACGCGTTCGAGGCGGGCGGCTTAGGCTCGTACGAGCCCTACGTCGTCATCGATCCGCGCTTCGTTCGACCCGCCGAAGTCGATCGGCTCATCGGCGATGCAAGCAAAGCACGTCGCAAGCTCGGCTGGGAACCCGAAGTGAATTTCGAGCAACTGGTCGCCATGATGGTCGAGTCCGACATCAAACGATGCGAGCGCTCGTAACCGGAGCCAGCGGTTTCGTCGGCCGGCATCTCGTGCGCGCATTGCGCGACGAGGGCGCTGATGTAGTTCCATGCGGGGGCCCGCACGATGCATCGAGCGACTACTTTCCGATCGATCTGCGCGACGAGCTAACGTTGTGCGCCGCGCTCGATGCCGCGCGTCCGACCGTAATCTTCCATCTTGCCGCGCAGACGTTCGTGCCCGAGTCGTTTCAGGCGCCCGTTGAGACCTACGAGATCAACGCGATCGGAACCGCACGGCTTGCCCAGGCGGTGCGCGCTTACTCTGGGCCGCCGCCGCGAATCGTTTTTGCAAGTTCGGCCGAGGTTTACGGAGCGCGCGCTGCCTCCGAGTACCCGTTACGCGAATCTCTGGAATTGAAGCCTTCGAATCCGTACGGCGCGAGCAAAGCCTCGGCCGAAGCCATGCTGTTCGCTGCATCGCGAAGCTTCGGGCTCGACGTCGTCGCAGCGCGTGTCTTCAATGCGATCGGTGCAGGCCAAAGCGAGCGATTCGTCGTCGCGTCGTTCGCCGCTCAGCTCGCGCGCATCGCCGCCGGCGGCGCGCCGCAGCTGTTGGTCGGAAACCTCGAGGCCGCGCGCGATTTCCTAGACGTGCGCGACGTGGTGGCTGCTTATCTGCGGCTCGCACGCGATGGCGAACGGGGCGAAGTCTATAACCTGTGCACCGGCGCCGCCGTAACCATTCGGGACGTGCTTCGCGAGCTGATAACCATCGCACGCGTACCGGTCGAGGTGCGAGAAGATCCCGCGCGCATGCGCCGCGCGAAGGTGCCGCTTTCCGTCGGCGACCCGGCGAAGATTCGATCGCGCACCGGATGGGAACCGCAGATCCCCCTCGTCCAATCGCTGCGCGACATCTACGAATCGGCGAAGGAACTTGCCCCGAGCACTTCGTCCCTCGACTCCGCTCGGGATGACAGGATTAGGTCGGGCACCGTTGAGAGATGACATTCCAAGCGTTCGTCTTTAAGAACCGCGGGCTCTTGCTTGCGCTGCCGGCGGTGGTGCTCGCGCGCTGCGGACGGCCGAGCGCGAGCAGCATCGCGGCCGGACTGCCGTTCGCGCTGGCAGGGGAACTGATCCGGTGTTGGGCGGTCGGGTACTCAGGCGTCACGACGCGCAGCGATACGGTCACCGCACCAAAGCTCGTCACCGCCGGTCCATACGCCCACGTGCGCAATCCCCTCTATCTCGGCAACTTCATCACGGCCGCCGGCTTTGCGGTCGCGTTTACCGGAAAGAATTCAAGGGCCGCGCGCCGCGCGCTCGTTTTCGGTTCGCTCGCCGTAATGGCCGCTGCCTATGCGGCGATCATTCCGCACGAGGAAGCCTTCCTGCGCGAGCGATTCGGCAAGACTTTCGAGCGTTATTGCGAGCGCGTACCGCGAATCGTACCTCAGCTCGAGCCCCTGAGTGACGGCGAGGGCCAATGGCAAGCCGATGCCGTACTCGCCGCCGAGAGCAAAACGTTTGTAACCTTCGGTGCGATGCTCGTAACGCTGCTCGCACGCGCTCGTCGCTAGAGGTGTAAAAAGAGCAGTGCCGGTTCGCCGGCGGTTGACCCTCGCACTGATCGCGACGGCGCTCGTCGCGCTCTTCGAGTTCTGGGGCGGCGCCGCTTCGCGCAGCCTCGCACTCGTAAGCGACGCGGTTCACGTTTGCACCGACGTCCTCGCCCTGGCGCTTGCGTTGATCGCGGCCATCGGCGCGGCGCGACCCGCCGATCCGCGGCGCACCTTCGGTTACGGGCGCATCGAAGTTCTCGGCGCTCTCATCAACGGTACCTTACTGCTCGTTGCAACCGTAGCGATCGTCTACGAGGCTATGCGCCGGTTCGCGACGCCGCTGGAACCGAATACCGTCATGATGACCGCCGTTGCTGCGGCCGGTTTAGCCGTGAACGGCGGTGTCGGCATGCTGCTGCGCGGCGGCGGCAAAACCGATCTGAACGTGCGCGCCGCGCTCTTTCACGTGTTCGGCGATGCGCTCGGCGGCGCCGCGGTAATCCTCGGCGGCATTGCGATCGCGCTCACGCATCGGGCCTGGATCGACCCGCTGCTGTCGCTCTTCGTTGCCGCGATCATCGTCATCGGCATAATCCGGATTTTTCGCGACGCCACAAACGTGCTGCTCGAAAGTGTTCCAAGTGATGTCAACGCCGCCGATCTCGTCAAGCATATCGGAAGAATCCCCGGCGTCATCGGCATCCACGATCTGCACGTCTGGTCGATCGGGAGCGGTTCGCACGCGTTATCCGCGCACGTGTTGCTCGACGATCGCCGCTTGAGCGAGGCCGCCGACGTCCTGCGCGACATTGACGAATGCGTGAAATCGCACTTCGGCATCGCGCATCTCACGGTCCAATTCGAATGCGACAACTGTCCAATTCCGGTACAGCACTAGCTGAAGCGGTGTAGGGGCTCGGTGGCAGCGCGGTCACGTATCGCGTAGGCGGCGTGTGAATGCGCCGCGGAGCCACGGAGGGCGGGAGCGGCGCAGAGGCGAGTGCGGGTGAGCGCGGGATGCGCGAGCCAAACGTCCGCCCGAGCGATATGTGCCGCGCTGTCACTGAGCCCCTAGGCCTTTACAGCATAGGCGAGAAATTGGCGCCGCATGAATGAGATGAACTCCAAGACCGTCGTTATCGGCATGGCGCGTACGCCGTTCGGCAAGCTCGGGGGAGCGCTCGCTCCGCTCACCGCGACCACGCTCGGCGCCGTTGCGCTCACGGGCGCGATCGAGCGCTCGAAGATCGATCCTTCCGAGATCGAGCACGTCACGTTTGGCGAGGTCTTGCAGGCCGGGGTCGGACAGAATCCCGCGCGGCAAGTGCTCTTCAAAGCCGGACTCGCAAAGACCGTCACCGCCGACACGGTCAATAAAGTGTGTGCGTCGGGTTTGCTTGCGATCGTCAACGCGATGCGTTCGATCAACGCGGGTGCGAATACGGTCGTCGCGGCCGGCGGCATGGAATCGATGTCGAACGCGCCGTATCTTTTGAAAGACGCGCGTTGGGGCTATCATTTCGGCGACGGCGCGCTCGTCGACGCGATGATTTACGACGGCCTTTGGGACCAGTATTTTCCGATGACGATGGCGGCGCAAGGCAGCAAGGTCGCCGCCGAGCTGGGGTTGTCGCGCGAAGAACAGGACCGCTTTGCATACGAGAGCCATCGCCGCGCCGGCGAAGCGCATGCCAAAGGACATTTCGCGGAGGAGATCGTTCCGGTGCGCGTGGCGAGCAAAGCACAGGATAAGGTCGTCGTCGAAAACCTTCCCAAACAGGGGCGCGTCCGCGTTCCGGCAGCGGTCCGTGCCGGTAATGGCGTCTGGGAGCACGAGCCTTCAACGGAGTTTACGCTCGACTACGCCCGCTACGCGCCGTTCGTTACGGGCGAGCAGCCGCACGTAGTCGTGGATCGCGACGAGGCGGTCCGCTCCGACATAAGCCTGGAGGCGATGGCAAAGCTTCGGCCGCTCGAAAAGAACGGAACCGTAACGGCCGGCAACGCGCCGGGCGTGAACGACGGCGCGGCCGCCATGATTCTCTGCGACTCCGGGTATGCGTCCGAACACGGATACGAACCGCTCGCGACGGTCATCGATCACGCGACGGTGGCATGGGACTCGCCGTACATCGCGCTGACGCCGGCGATGGCGGCGCAGAAACTGCTTGAGCGTAACGGGCTCTGGCATAGCGACATTGCCGTGTGGGAGATCAACGAGGCCTTCGCCGCCGTCGCGATGACCGCCGCGCGCCGGCTCGGTCTCGAGGAGGGATTGATCAACACTTGGGGCGGCGCCGTTGCGATGGGCCATCCGATCGGGGCATCGGGCACGCGCATTGCGGCCACGGTGATCAGCCAGCTGCGCAAACGCGGCGGTGGATTAGGGGTTGCCGCGATTTGTTCGGGCGGCGGTCAAGGTGATGCCTTGCTCATCCGCGTCGAGTAGCGTTTGATTGCACAGCGGCATCAGTTTGATTTAAGCGACGAGCAGCGCGCGGTCGGCGTGCTCGCCGCGGAGATCGCACAGCGCGAAATCGCGCCGCATATTGCACGCTGGGATCGCGAGCACGTCTTTCCGCGTGCGCTCTACCGAACGTTGACGAATGCCGGCATCATGGGGGTTCTCGTTCCTGAAGAGTACGGCGGAGCGGGAGCAGATTATCTGTCGTACGCGCTAGCTATCGAAGAGCTGGCGCGAGTAGACGCCGGGACGGCCGTCACGGTCTCCGTTCATTCGATGATCTGCTCGGCAATTTGCAGGCTGGGTACGACGCAGCAGAAGGAGCGATGGCTACCGCAGCTCGCGACCGGCGACGTGATCGCGGGATTCGCGTTGACGGAGCCGGATGCCGGATCCGACGCCGCCGCGTTGCGAGCAACCGCGAAGCACTGCGATGGCGGTTACGTGCTCGACGGTCGCAAGCAATGGTGCACGAGCGGCAGCCATGCCGGCGTCATCATGGGGATGTTTCGAACCGGTGGATCGGGAGCGCGCGGCGTGAGCGCGTTTCTCATCGA
>JAFAHB010000013.1 GCA_019237435.1 Vulcanimicrobiota bacterium | reverse complement strand
TTGCCCTTCGCGACTCGTGCTCGCGATATCGGCGGTAAAACCGGAATTCCAGCGTTGTTCGCCTCCACGATCGCGCTGCCGATCGCCTGCGAGTCGTACGGCGTCAGCACGATGGCGTCGACCCGCTTCGAGATGAAGTCCTCGACCTGACTTTGCTGCTTCGCATTGTCGCGGCTTGCATCGACCACGATCAGCGCGTAACCGTACTTGGCCGCCTCGCTTCGCAGACCCGATTCCATGTCCTGATAGAACTGCGCCTCTCGATTCTGGATCGAAACGCCGATCGTCTTGCGCGAGCCGGCCGCGGCGCCGGGGGCGCTCGAAGCGCTCGATTGCGACGCTCCGTGCGAGCACGCCGCAAGCGCGCATCCAAGCAACACCGGAGCAATGCGAGCAAGCCTTTCTTTCAACTCATCTCTCCTTTAAGGTTCTCTTATTGTCCACAGCCTCTGACATTAACTTGTGCAATCTGTGGAAAACGCGGCTGCTTCCCTAGCTCTCGGCCGTTTCACCGCGGTCGATTTCACGCCATTGGTCCGGGAGCGGCGCGCGCGGAATGGCGCGAGGAAACGTCCCCTGGGCGTTGCGACGCAGCCACGCGGAAGCGCGAATCGCCAAGTACTCGAAATCGTGGTATTGGCCCTCGCCACGCTTCCGGCGCAGGATCGCTATAGCCGGCGAAACCTCCCGCCAGCAATGCACGATGAGACGCGCGAAAAGATCCATGAACGTATCTTCGGATACGTACCCGCGTTTTACGAGCGTACCCATCTCGTTGAGCCAGTTGCATGCAACCATCTCCGGATGCACTGCCGGATCGACGAAGCCGATCGTCTCGAGCTGACGCCGGTACTCGGGATCCTCGAGACGCTGCGGCAGCTGCTCCTGGACGTAGCTTAGCGCCGACTGCAGCGCGGTCGCGCGAAAATCGCGTTCGAGTGAAAGCAGAGCCTGCAGCTGATTGCCGGCGCGAATATGCCGCAGCTGTATGAGCGCAGCGACGACGCTTCCCAGGACGACGATGAACGTTCCAACCTGAGCCAACGCTGCGATCATATCGGCGCTCATTGTCGCTGGGATTCTTGGCTCGAGCGTAGGAGCCTACCCGCATCGCATTGCAAGGGGCTAGACGCCGTTGCTGCCGCGCGCAGAAGAATCACAATGCTCTCCCTGGCCTTTTCAGCCGCGATGCTCGGCATCGAAGGCTACGTGGTGCGCGTTGAAGCGAATAGTGCCGCGGGCACGCCGGGATTTGCGATCATCGGACTGCCCGATCGCGCGCTCGGCGAAGCACGCGAACGCGTGCGCGCCGCGATCATCAACTCCGGCTTTGCGTACCCGGCAGGCCGGCTTCTGGTCAATCTTTCGCCGGCCGACGTTCGCAAAGCCGGCCCGGCATTCGATCTTGCGATCGCGCTGGCATTGATGGGGATCGACGACCAAATCGACCGTCCCTCAATGCGCGAGTTCATCGCGCTCGGCGAGCTTGCATTGGACGGAAAGCTGCAGCCCGTGAGCGGAATTCTGCCCATGGTTTTGGGCGCGCGTAATGCGGGGTTTACCAAGATCATCGTACCGGCGCGTAACGTCGAAGAGGCTGCATTGATCGGCGGTACCGAGCTCTACGCCGTCGATTCGCTCCAAAGCGCGGTCGCGGTAACCGGCGGAAACGGTGCGAAATTGCGGCGACGCTCGACTCCGCCGGTGCTCGATTGTTCGAGCGAGTCCGCCCACGGCGACTTCGCCGACGTGCGCGGGCAGCTTGCCGCGAAACGCGCGCTCGAGATCGCCGCGGCGGGCGGACACAACTTACTGTTGGTCGGACCGCCGGGATGCGGCAAGACGATGCTCGCTCGGCGCCTTCCATCGATTCTGCCTGCGATGACGATGCACGAAGCGCTCGAGGTGACGAAGATTTACAGCGTCGCGGGCTTGCTCGTCGATCGCGCCGGCATCGTGCGTACGCGCCCGTTTCGATTCCCGCACCATACGATCAGTCAAACGGCGCTCGTCGGCGGCGGAGCGCTCGCGAAACCCGGCGAGATTTCACTCGCGCATCACGGCGTGCTCTTCCTCGACGAGCTTCCTGAGTTCGCGCGCAGCGCGATTGAAGTGCTGCGCCAACCGCTCGAAGAGGGCACCGTCACGATCGCGCGCGCCGCCGGCACCTTCACCTATCCGGCGCGCTTTCAGCTGGTCGCGTCGATGAATCCGTGTCCGTGCGGCTATCGCGGCACGCGGAACGCGGAGTGCCGCTGCGACGACGCAATCGTCGCGAAGTACGTCAGCAAGCTCTCCGGACCGCTGCTCGATCGGATCGACCTTCAGATCGAGATTGGCCGAGTAGCCTTCGACGATATGGTTCGCTACGATGGTGCAGAACATTCGACGCAGATTCGCGAGCGTGTGGTGGCCGCGCGCGAACGCCAGCGGGCCAGATTCGCCGCTGTGGCAATGTCGTGCAATGCGGAGATACCCGGCAACGCGATGCGCCGCTACTGCGCGCTCGACGAGGCCGCGATGCGATTGCTCGCGCAGGCCAGCGCAAAACGGCAGTTTTCAGCGCGAGCGCTCGACCGTATCGCGCGCGTGGCGCGCACGATTGCCGATTTAGCCGGAAGCGACGCGATTGCGTCCGAGCACGTCGCCGAAGCGATCCAATACCGCAGCCTCGAGCGCCTCGCCGCGGCTGCCTGAGCGCCGTGTCCCTCGACGGAGCTGGTTCCGAGCGTGTCAGGGTGACAGGCCGTCGAGCTGCGGAATCGCGTCGCCGTCCAAGAATGCGCGCAACTCGGAGGGCGAAAACTGCAAGCCGGCCCAAAATGAGCCGAAATCTCCATATCGGGCGCTCGCTTCATCGAAGCGCATCTCGTAAACCAACTTCTTGAAGACGAGGGGGTCGTCGGCGTAGAGATCGACGCCCCATTCGAAGTCGTCGAAGCCGATGGAACCCGAAATGACCTGCGTGACGCGGTTATGATACGAACGTCCAACGACGCCGTGCTGACTCATCATCTTGGCGCGCGCCTCGAAACCGAGAATGTACCAGTTCTGCACTTCGCCGCGTCGCTTGCTCATCGGATAAAAACATTGATAGCGCCGGGCCGGGATTTTCGCCCAGAGCCGCGGCTCGATGTACGGACTCTCGGCTTGTTTGCGAATGAGCTCGTCGAAGGCGGCAATCCACTCGGGCGATTGCGGCGCCAGGCCGCGTTGACTCAACTCGGCATGTATCTTACCCGTCGCATCGTAGAGTCCAAGTTCCAAGACCGAAACGTAGGAGCTGTGCGGGGTGAGGAAATCGCGGAGCTCGAGCTTATCCACCAGCGTCTGCGCATACGCCAACCCGTCAAACGTTCGCGCGTAATGCGTGATCATCAGATCGCCCTTATGGCCCACGACCTGCGTGAGGCCGACGTCGCCGTCGTCGTTTCCTTTGAGGTGATCGACGAGATCGGCGGCATGGCTTGCGTATTTATCGCGCCGCTTCTCGGCAAGCGCATCCCAGCTGCGCCGATTGAATGCGAAGATGCGATGGAGAATCCACCAGCCTTCAAGTGATTCGGGGACGTTGGGGTCGCGCATAACCTCCGCTCGTTCCTAGGAGCTGTCCCTAACGAGCCAACACCTTTGCGCGTTTCACCTCGGCTTCGACCTCAGCCTCCAAGCGATCGGGGTGTTCGCGGTACTTTGCCCACAACGGCGGGGTGTGGGCGATGTCGTTGAGCACACGCGTGTAGACGGCGTTGACGGGCGTGGGCACGCGCAGTTCCAAGCCCGCGGCGGCGACCGCACCGTTGAGCACGTCGACTTCGGTTTGCGGCCGAGCTCGGCGCAGATCCAGCAACAGCGAAGGCGGCTTCGTGCCGCGCGCTCCGGCGATGCTGTGCGCCAGCAGCGTGCGCGAGAGTGGGCTTGGAAGCGCGGCGACTCCAAAGAGCGCGCGCACGGGGTACCGGGGCAGATCGATCGGGTCGATCTGCAGCGCTTGCATGACCGCGCGGACTTCCCGGATCATGCGGATCTCGAGCGTGAAGATCTTGTCGAAATGGACGAACCGGTTCGGCAAGACGTTGAGGATAGCGCAGCTCGCGTTCGCGACGACGTTGAGGGCGAGCTTGCTCC
>JAFAHB010000280.1 GCA_019237435.1 Vulcanimicrobiota bacterium | reverse complement strand
CCAGCCGCATCGCGAACGTCACGGACAACCTGCGCGGCGAGAAAGTCGACATCATTCGTTACGACCCGGCACCGACCGCGTTCATCTCCAATGCATTGGCGCCGGCGAAAGTGATCGGCGTCGAACTTTTCGAAGACGACGGCGTGGCGCTGGTGATCGTTCCGGATTACCAGCTTTCACTTGCAATCGGCCGCGATGGACAGAACGTTCGTCTTGCCGCACGGCTTACCGGATGGCGTCTCGACATCGCGACCGAGAGCGAGTCGGCACAGGCGCGCGAGCGCTATCTCGCGGAGCGTGAGGAACGAGCGGCTAGCGAACAGCCCACCGAAGCCGTCGAAACGCCGGCGGCTGCCGGCGAAGAGATCGACGTCGAACTCGTTCGCAGACTCGAGGAGTTTCGACGCGAACGCCTTGGCAAGGAAGACGCATAGAACCGGTACGGACTTGCGTTGGATGCCGCCGGCGATTCGCCCAGCGCGAGCTCGCGCGATTCGTGCGCGCGGCGGCCGGCTGGCGGCTCGATATCGCGAACCGACGCAGGCAGCCTGGGAGGGGAGCGTACCTTTGCTCTGCGCGATGCGCGCAAGCGGCACTCAAGAACCGCCGCTACCCGGGTCTTGGCGCCGCCGCGGCAGAATATGGTTTAATAGAGTGCCTTGCAAGAAGTGAACGCAATGATTGACGCCCGTTCCCTCCGATGAGGGCAACCCTTTGATTACTTAGCGGAGCCAAGCCTTCGGTTGGGGCTCCGCGCACTCCAACTGATGGGACTCGGGCGCGCACGCGTTCGAGAGTGAACTTGGCCGGAAAAGTAAGGATTTTCGAGCTCGCCAAAGAGGTCGGGCTCACCTCGAAAGAACTGACATCGCTCTTCAACGAACGCTTGGGCGGCGTCTTTGAGGCAAAGAACCAGTTGAGCGTCGTGCCGGATCAAATCGCCGATCTGGTCCGTAGCGTGCTGCTAAAGCCCAGCGAGAAGCCGCCGGCAAGACCGCCGAAGGCCGAGCCGCAGAGCCCGCCGCCGACCGTAAAGCCGGCGACGGCGACCCCTAAGGCGTCCGCTGCTCCTGCACCGATCGCGCGGCTGCGTCCGGTCACCGGCGCGAGGTCGCGCACCGCGGCGCCGGCGCCGGTTGAGCGAGCGCCGCGCTCCGCGCCAGCCCCCGCAACTCCGCCTCCGGCACGCCGCACCGAAGCGCCGGCGGCTCGAACTCCGGGGGACGCGATTCCACAGCTTCGTCCGGTCCCGACCGGTCAGCCGTCAGTGGTACGACGGGCTCCTCCGCCGCCGACTACGGCTGCCTCGGCGTCCCCCGGGCCTCAGAGCGGTCTGCCGGGCCGGCCCGGCGTCGCACCGCGCCCCGGCCAAGTCATGCCCGGCCAAGGCGGAAAGGGCACGACGCCGGCGCGCGCTGCGGCCGCGCCCGGCGTCATAACTCCGGCACGGCGTCCCAGCGGGAACGGACCGTTCCGCCCGATGACGACGGGCTTGCGCCCCGGTTCGGGACGAACCGGCACCGCCGTCGTCGACGCTCCCGCCCCGTCGACAGGCGGCCGCCCCGGTGACCGTACGCGCAGTCACGAGGACAAAGCTGCCGCGAAAAAAGACCGCGAGAAGGAACTGCTGCTCGAAAAAGAGCGGCACCGCAAGAAGAAGGGCGAGTCCGTCGCGGCTGCACCGGCGCGCGCCCTGGAAACGATCGAAATTCCCGACCTGCTGACGGTCCAAGAGCTCGCGACATCGATGATCGTTCCCGTTCGCGACGTAATTACCGAGCTCATCAAGATCGGCACGATGGCGACGATCAACCAAAACATTTCGAGCGACGTCGCCACGCAGGTCGCCAAACGCTTCGGTTTCAACGCCGTCGTCAAAGAGGCGGGCGAAGAAGTCACCGTCGAGCAGGAAGAGGATAAGGCCGAGATGCTGACGCCGCGTCCGCCGGTGGTTACAGTCCTGGGCCACGTCGATCACGGGAAGACTTCGTTGCTCGATAGGATCCGCCAAGCCAACGTCGCAGCCGGTGAAGCCGGCGGGATCACGCAAAAAATCGGCGCGTACACCGTCGAGCGTAACGATCGCAAAATCACCTTCGTCGATACGCCCGGCCACGAGGCATTTACCGCAATGCGGGCGCGAGGCGCCAAGGTTACCGACGTCGCGATCCTCGTCGTCGCAGCCGATGACGGCGTCATGCCGCAGACGAAAGAAGCAATCGCACACGTCAAGGCCGCCAACGTGCCCATCGTCGTAGCGATCAACAAGATGGACAAAGCCGATGCGCAGCCCGATCGCGTCAAGCAGCAGCTGGTCGAGCAAGAGTTGCAGCCGGTCGATTGGGGCGGCACGGTCGAAATGGTTCCCGTCTCGGCAAAAACGGGCGACGGCATCGATCATCTGCTCGACACGGTGTTGCTCGAAGCCGATATCCGCGAGCTGCGCGCCAACAAGAACCGCCGCGCGTCCGGTGTCGTCATCGAATCGGCGCTGCACCGCGGCCGCGGTGCAGTTGCAACCGTCCTCGTGCAGAACGGAACGCTGCGCGTCGGGGACATCGTTGTCGCAGGCGGCACGTTCGGAAAAGTTCGTGCGTTAATTGACGACAAGGGCAAGCAAGTGAAAAAGGCGGGTCCGTCGATACCGGTGGAGGTCATGGGGCTCTCCGACGTACCGGCCGCCGGCGACACGCTCAGCGTCGTCAGCGACGAGCGCGTTGCGCGCGAGGCCGCAGAGAAGCGCGCGACACGCCGGCGCGACGTGCGCATATCGGCGACCGGAACGCAGCGGGTCTCGCTCGAGACGTTCATGTCGATGCCGGCCGAAGGGCGGAAAGTGCTCAACCTGATCATCAAGGCGGATGGGCAAGGATCGCTCGAAGCGCTGCGCGCTCGGATGGAATCGCTTTCGACCGACGACGTCGAGATTCGCGTCATTCATGGAGGCGTCGGCGCGATCTCGCCCAACGACGTCAATCTCGCGAGCGCCTCGAACGGCGTGTTGATCGGTTTCAACATCAGGCCGGACGAAACGGCGCGACGCCTCGCCGAGAATGAAGGCGTGGACTTGCGCTTCTATCAGGTCATCTACGAGATCGAGGACGATCTCAAGAAAGCCATGCGTGGAATGCTGTCGCCGGTCGAGCGCGAGGTCGTGCTCGGAAGAGCCGAAGTACGGCAGGTCTTCAAGGTCAGTCGTGTCGGGACGATCGTGGGCTGTTACGTCACCAGCGGAAAGATCGCGCGTAACGCAAAAGTCCGCATCGTTCGCGACGGCAGTGTCGTCTTCGATGGCGAAATCGAGAGTTTGCGCCGGTTCAAAGACGACGTGCGCGAGGTCGCCGAGGGCTTCGAGTGCGGCATCCAGGTCGCGAAGTTTCAAGACCTCAAAGAAGGCGACGTCATTGAGGCTTACGCTCGCGAGCACATCGCCCCCGAGTTGGTGCGGGCGTGATGCCTGGCGGCGCGCTAACCCGGTCGCGACGGAAGGTTGCACTATGAAACCTCAGCGTATAGCAAAGATCGATCACGAGATTCAGCGGATACTCGGGACGCTCGTTTCGCAAGAGCTGCAGGATCCGCGGCTGGCGTTCGTCACCGTCACGCGAGCGGAGGTAAGCGACGATCTTCGCTACTGCAAAGTCTTCGTCTCCGTGATCGGCGACCGCCATCAGGCGCGGCAATCGCTCGATGCGCTCAAGCACGCTGGGCGCTTCCTGCGCGGCGAGCTGGGGCGAAAAATCGATCTGCGGCACACGCCGGAGCTGATTTTCGTCGAAGATCGTTCCGCCGAACGCGCGATAGCGTTGGCAAAGACGCTGCGCGAGGCTGCGGCGCGTTCCGAGGTTCCGGAGTGATCGAAAGCACGCCGCGCGTCGCGTCGGTCGAGGAGATCGTTGCGGAGCTGCGGCGGCGGAGCGCCTTCGTGATGGTGAGCCACGTCAAGCCCGACGGCGATACGCTGGGAGCAGGCTTGGCGCTGGGTTTGGCGCTCAAGCGCATCGGCAAACGCGTGGTGTATTTTCAGCAAGACGGCGTTCCGCGCAACCTTCGCTTCTTGCCCGAAGCGCAGCTCGTAACGCGCGATCTGCCCGCCGATCTGCCGGTGGATACCCTATACGTCTTTTGCGATATGAGCGACTGGCGGCGCGCGGGCGAACATCTTCCCCCAGTCGCGCGCGAAAATATGCTCGACATAGACCATCATCTCGGCAACTCGCTGTTCGGCAAACTCAACTTCGTGCTCGAGAGCGAATGCTCGACCGGAACAGTCGTCATGCATCTGCTGCGCGGGCTCGGTGTGCCGGTAGACGCGCAGATCGCAACCTGCATCCTGGCGACGATCATGACCGATACCGGCGGGTTCATGCACTCCAATACGACGCCGGAGGCGCTCGAGTTGGCGGCCGAGCTGATGCGCAAGGGCGCCGATAAGGAAGAGATCACGCGGGAAATCTTTTTACGCAAGCGCGTGGCGGCAACGAAGCTCCTGGGGCGCATCATCGACGCGATGCGTTTCGAACACGGCGGGCGTTATTGCTATTCGCACGTTGACGACGCGATGCTCGAGAAAACCGGCGCCGACGGCGAGGATACCGAGGACGTGGTCAACGTGTTGCTCGGGCAAGAAGGCGTGGACGTCGCGGCGCTCTTCAAAGCGATCGAGGGTGAGATTCGCGTCAGCTTGCGCTCCGGCGGCCGCATCAACGTGCAAGCGGTCGCGCAGCGATTGGGAGGCGGCGGGCACTTCCGCGCCTCGGGCCTCACGTACGTCGGAACGTTGGAGGAGGCATTTTCGGCGGTCGAAGCCGCCCTAATCGTGGAAGGCCTATAGCTCCGGTCTGCTCGGAGCTCATCGCGTGATTGGGTTTGTCAATCTTTTTAAGGCGGCGGGCCCCAGCTCGGCCGGCGCCGTGGCGCGCGTACGGCGGATCTACTCGTTTCAGAGCGGGGATCGGCAACTGGGCGCCGGGCATTTGGGAACGCTCGATCCGCAAGCCGCCGGCGTGCTGCCGATTGCAATCGGTAAGGCAACCCGGCTGATTTCGCTGCTGGCCGATCAACGCAAAAGCTATGCATGCACGCTGGTGCTCGGACGTTCCACGACGACGCAGGACGCGCATGGCGACACGGTCGAGCAGCAACCCGTGCCCGTCGACTGGCCCGCGCGGCTCGAGCGTTCGTTGACGAGCTTCATCGGCCGAATCCAACAAACGCCGCCGATGTACTCTGCGGCGCGGCATCATGGAAAGCGGCTTTATCAGCTTGCTCGCGAGGGAAAGAGCGTTGACCGCAAACCGCGCACCGTTACGATCTACGGCGTGACGCTGCTCGGAATCGAGCCGCCGAACACCGCGCGGCTGCGAATCGCGTGCAGCGAGGGGACCTACATCCGAACGCTCTGTCACGATCTTGGGACGGCAATCGCTATTCCGGCTCACATGGGCGCGCTGGTTCGCGAAGCTTCCGGACCGTTCGTGCTGTACGAAGCGCGAACGCTCGATGAAGTCGCGAGCGATCCGGCGGGAGCGCTGATCGCCCCCGAGCACATCATTCCGTTTCCGACGATCGTTCTCGACCTGCGGGGTTCGGCCGATTTTCGCGCGGGGCGTGTCGTTCCGCTTCCGCAGGGCGCTACCGGGCGGCACGTCTTCGTTCGCGACGAGTCGCGAACGCTCGTCGGCGTCGGCGAGGCGCTCGGAGCGTTGCTGGCGCCGCGCAAGGTTTTTGTGTGAAAATTTGGCACGAGCTCGCTCGCGATCGCAAACGGCCGCTGGTGCTTGCCATTGGGTTCTTTGACGGCTTCCATAGGGGGCACCGCGAGATCGCCCGGCAAACGCTGCGGTTACGGCGGCCTCGCTGGCGGTGCGGAGTTTTGACGTTTGCCAATCATCCTGCAACGTATCTGCGGCCGGGCACCGAGCCCGCGCTGCTCTGCACGCCGCACGAGCGCCTCGAGCTTTTCGCGCGCGCCGGTTTCGAAGAGTGTTTTTTCGTACCGTTCGACGAGCGCGTCGCGACACTCTCACCACAGCGCTTTCTCGAGATTCTGGTCGAACAGCTTGGCGTGCTCGGCGTCGTGGTGGGCACGACCTTTCGATTCGGACACAAACGTGCCGGCGACGTCGCGCTCATGCGGGCGTCCCTCTCCGTGGCGCCGCTTGAAGTCGTCGCCGTCGAGCCGGTGGCAGATGGCGGCACGCGCATATCCAGCACCCGAATTCGCGAGCTCGTTCGAACGGGAGACCTCAAGGCGGCCGACTACCTACTGGGCGGCACAGGGTACGAAATTCGCGGCGCGGTCGAGGTCGGTGCGGGCCGAGGACATGCGTTGGGCTTCCCCACGGCAAACGTGCGCGCGCCGGCAAAGCTGTTGCCGGCGGACGGGGTCTACGCGGCCACGGCTCGCTACGACGGGCGGGATTACGCGGCGCTGGTTTCCATCGGCAGCAACCCGCAGTTCGGCGGCAGCGCGCGAACCGTGGAAGCTTGGCTGCGGGACTTCGAACAGACGATCTACGGCCGCGAGTTGGCGTTGCGCGATCTGCGCTACCTGCGCGAACAGCGGCTTTTCGCGGAAGTGGGCGAACTCGTCGATCAGATGCATCGCGATCTTCAAGCGATCGGCTATCCTGGCTATGGATAGGACGGCGTTCCTGGCCATTGTCTCCGCGTGCTTGCTGACAGCCTGCGGCAACGGCGGCTCTGCCGACGGCGGCGGCCCGGCGCGGGTGGGTGCTTCGGCACCGGCTTGGTCCGAGCCGAGCATTCCCGGTCCGAAGCTTTCGCTTGCATCGCTGCGCGGGAAGGCGGTTTACTTGAACTTCTTCGCGAGTTGGTGCCCCCCGTGCAACGAAGAAGCTCCTCAGGTCGACGCTCTCGCCAAAAACTATGCCGGCCGGGGGCTACAAGTGGTCGGCGTCGACGTGCTCGAGAATGCGAACAAGGCTAAGAGTTTTCGCGACGCGCACCGCTTGAGTTATCCGATCGTCATCGACTCGGGAACACTGCGCAATCAGTACGCTATCAACGGACTGCCGGTCCACGTTTTCATCGATCGGGCTGGAATCGTTCGGAAGATCGTCGTGGGCGAGCTGTCACCTGCTGATATGCGCATGAATGTCGAGCGCGTGTTGCAATAGCCTATGATCGCGTTCGATCGGCTATCGTGGGTTCGGCGGATTCGGTTTTGCGCGGCGGCACTCGTGGTCGCGGTCGCCGGGTGCGCGGGAGGCGCCGGCCAAAGTGGCGTGCTCGTTCCTTCGGGAACCGGCACGACAGGCGGCCTAACCGGCGCAGGCAATACGGTTGTCAAGATTTACGTTCCGGCCGGAACCCAGGCGGGCGTTTCGAATCCTCGCTTGCCGTTGCTTACGCCCCCGCCGATGCCAGCGTCGGGCGTCGGCGCACCGGGCGCTCCGCAAGCTGGGGCGGCGGTGCCGGTTTCGACTCCGCCGCCTGCTCCAGGCTCGCAAATGCTCGCGATTAGCGTAAGCGGACCGACGACGATCAATCAGACGATTTCCGTCGGACCGAATTCAAGCGGTTGCACGCCGGCACCCGGCGGATCGGGCTGTCAGCTTGCGCTCTCTTTGCCGGCTGGAACGTACGTCGGCACCGTCAACAATACCGCCGTGGCCTTTACGGTCGTTGCGGCGACCAACAACGTTCTCAACCTCACCTTAGGCGGAGTGCCCGATACGGTTGCCGTAGTTCCGGCATCGCCGGCGAGCGCGCAAAACGCACAGAACGGCATCGATCTTTACGGCGCCGGCAGACACGCTCTGCTCGTCGAAACGCTTGACGCCAATAACAACGTCATGGTCGGCGGCGGCGGCGGGACGTTTTCGTTGAGTCAAGCCGGCGGAGCGCTGGCGCTGACGGTCGCGCAAGTCCCCTCAATGGCGCCGAATTTCTTTTACGTGACATCCTCTGCCGCCCTAAACGGAAGTGCGGCCATCCTGCGCGCGACGGCGAACTATGCCGGCCCGGCGAACCCGTGCGTGCAATCGGGGGCCGTTTGTGCCGGAACGGTGCGCGTAGACGTTCGACAGATTCTGGCGGTCGCGAACTCCGGGACGAACAGCGTAACGCTTTATGTAACCGGTCAAACGGCGCCGTTTGCGACGATTCAAAACGGCGTGACGAGCCCGCAGGCGCTGGTCTTCGATGGGTCGGGTAATCTCTTCGTCGCTAATCAAACCGGAACCGTAACGGAGTACTCGGCGCCTTACAATCAGTCGCCGGCGACGATTTCCAACGGCATCAATCACCCGCAATCGCTCGCGGTCGACGCGCGCGGGGATCTCTTCGTCGCCAACGGCAACGGCAGCAACACCGTAACGGTCTTCTCGGCTCCCTATGGAGCTCCGGCTCAGACGATATCGGCGAATGTCGACGATCCGGTCTGCCTGGCTCTCGATGGCAGCGGAGATTTGTTCGTCGTCAACGCCGCCGCGAATACGGTTACGGAGTATGCGCCGCCGTATTCCGGCACTCCAAACGTGATCGCAAAGGGCCTCAACACGCCCAGCTCGGCGGCGCTCGACGTCCATGGAAATCTGTTTGTCGCGAATCTCAACTCGACGCCGAACTCCGTCATTGAGTACGCGCCGCCGTTCTCGAGCTCGAGCACACCGGTTGCGACGATCACGAACGGCGTCAACGAACAGGGCTCCATCGCAGCGATGTCGTCGAACCTTTTCGTTCCGAACCAAGGGGCGAACACGGTGACGGAATACAGCGCGCCCTACACGAATCCGCCGACGACAATCGTCGGCGGTCAGAGTCAGCCGCTCGCGCTCGCGATCGACGCCGCCGGCAACTTATATGTGGCCAACTATGGCAACAACACGGTCACCGCATACGCGGCGCCCTACGCGCCCGGTTCGTGGACGACGATTTCAACCGGAGTGAACTCGCCGCTGGCGCTCGCGCTGTCGCCCGCCACGAGCAACGCTCCGACCCTGCTGCCTTAGCGCGCGCCCGCTGTTAAGCGGCGCGCACGCGCAGTGCGTCGCCGTCGAGCGTAACGTCGGCCGCGCCGCCGTTGCGCAGCTCGCCCCGTAAGAGCGCCGTCGAAAGCGGAGTAGAGACATAGTGGGAAACGGTTCGCTGCACGTACCGCGCGCCATTTCCGGAGGCCATCGAAACGCGTGCCAGGTACAGTTTTGCATCGTGGGAGAGGTTGAGCGATACGTTCTGCGCGCCCAGCCGTTGCGCAAGCGCATCCACGTGAATCGTTACGATGGCTTCGATGTGCTCCAAGCCAAGCTCTCGGAACGGCACGATCTCATCAATTCGGTCCAGGAGCTCGGAGCGGAACGCGATCGCAAGCTCGTCGTCGGCAAGGTTTGTCGTCAAGATGATCAACGCGTGGCGGAAATCGATCGTGCGGCCCTTTGAATCAGTCACGCGTCCGTCATCGAGAATTTGCAGGAGGATCGCGGCGACGTCCGGATGGGCCTTTTCTACTTCATCGAAGAGGACGACGCAATAGGGTCGGCGGCGCACCGGTTCCGTGAGCTGACCGGGTTCGTCGTGACCTGCGTAGCCGGGCGGAGCGCCGAGCAGGCGCGAGATCGTGTGCGGCTCGGTGAACTCGGAGAGATCGATGCGCACCAGCGCGGCTTCGCTACCGAAGAGCGCCTCCGCGAGTGCCTTTGCGAGCTCCGTTTTGCCGACGCCGCTCGGTCCGCGGAAGAGAAACGTGCCGGCCGGCCTGCGCGGATCGTGCAAGCCGGTGCGCGCTCGACGGATTGCGTCTGAGACGGCGGCCACGGCGCGTTCCTGACCGATGACGCGCCGGCTCAAGAGCCGATCGAGATCGAGCAGCCGCCCCGCTTGCGATTCAGTAAGCGAAGACTGAGGCACGCCGGTCCAGCGCGTGACGATTGCGGCGACGTCTTCGCCCGTAACGTGCGGGAAGTCAACGGCGCCTTTGTTGGCGAGCGCAACCGAAGCTGCCGCCTCATCGATCAAATCGATCGCTTTGTCGGGCAGAAAGCGATCCGCGATGAACCGCGCCGACAGCGCCGCGGCGGTTTCGATTGCCGTTTCGTCGATGACGACGCGATGATGGTGCGCGTATCGCTCGCGCAGGCCGCGAAGAATCTCGGTCGTCTCCGCGATGCTGGGCTCTTCGACCATCACGGGCTGGAAGCGGCGTTCCAGCGCGGCGTCAGACTCGACGTGTTTGCGATACTCGTCGAACGTCGTCGCGCCGATGCACTGAAGATCGCCGCGCGCAAGCTCGGGTTTAATCATCGATCCCAAGTCCAGCGGAGCGCCTTCGGCGGCCCCGGCGCCGACCAGCGTATGCAGCTCGTCGATAAAGAGCACGACGTCGCGCGCGCTTCGCTTGACCTCATCGAGGATGCGTTTGACGCGGCCTTCGAACTCGCCGCGATACTTCGTTCCCGCGACGAGCGGCCCTAAGGAGAGCGCGAGCACGCGCTTACCGCGCAGCGCCGGCGGCGCTTCGGCGGAGGCGATGCGCTGTGCAAGTCCTTCAACGATCGCCGTCTTGCCTACGCCGGGTTCGCCGACGAGGCACGGATTGTTCTTGCTGCGACGGGCGAGAATCGATACGACGCGATCGCTTTCCCGATCGCGTCCGATCACCGGATCGAGTTTTCCGTCCCGCGCGAGCGCCGTGAGGTCGCGCGAGTATGCGTCGAGCGTCGGAGTGCCTCCGCGAAACCGTCTTCCGAGCTCGTCGAGCGGCGATCCACGGCCTTCGCTTTGCATGCGTTCGGCGAGCAGCGCTCCGCCCGCGATCACGCCCGCGGCCGCAAGCGCGGCTCCAACGAATGGCAGCGCACTCGCGAGCGTTCGCTTCTGCGCACACCCCGTGCATAGATGCTTTCCGCCAAAAACGGTCGTAGCGCGAAGCGCTCCGCAGGACTCGCAGACCCTGTTCATCGCTCTGCTCTACCGTCGAGGCCGGTCGGAGGTTTCGCCGGTTGCGGTCATGGCGCCGCCAAGAAGACTACGCTGACCGATACGACGATGTTGACGTTCGATTGATCGAACTCCGTGGGAGGGCTGACGTTGGCGGCCGCGCGCATCAGCGGGACGGGACCGGGCGAACCGGCGAGCTCGATGCTCTTGATTCCGACGATTCGCAGCTCCGCCGCGGCGGCAAGCGCCTGCGCGTTCGCGCGTGCCTGAGCGACCGCTATTCGCGTCGCCTGCGCGCGCCCCGCGCTCGGGTCGGCGAGTCCAAACGTGACGCCGTTGATACCGGTTGCACCTGCAGTGACCGCGGCATCGCTGACACGGCCGGCGGATCCGATCTGCCGAACCTTTACCGAGAAGCTGCGCGAGACCGTGTAACCGTAGCGCTCGCCGGTCGGATTGGGCGGCAGCGTTTGCGGCCGCGGATTGAAGCTCACATTGTAATACGTCAAGGCAATGTCGCTCCGCGCCACTCCGGTTTTGCCCAGCGCATCGACGATGCGATCGTAACGCGCGTTGTTTTGAGAAATGGCATCGTCGGCATTCGGTGCGTTAGTCTCGACCGTCGCATTGATCGTCGCGACGTCGGGCGGTAAGGAGACGCTTCCTGTGCCCGACGCGGTAATTTCGGTCGCGGTTTCGGCAGCGGCGGCGACGCCGTCGGAAATCACGGCAACGGCGAGCAGCAGGCAAATAAACGTACGCTTCATAATACGCCAACAGTCCACCGCCGAGGCGCGCCCTCCCTTCGTCGGCGTGTCGTAGAGGAGAAGACGCATGTGGCTGATTTGGCTCATCATCTTCGGGCTCATCGTAGGAGCGGTCGCACGCTGGATCGTGCCGGGCGCGGCGCCGGGTGGCTGCATCGCCGACATCATCGTCGGAGTTATCGGCGCCGTCATCGGCGGCTGGCTTTGGCGCCTCTTCGCTCACGTTAGTCCTGCCCCGTTTCAGTTCAACGTTCCGAGTTTTGTCTGTGCTTTGATTGGGGCGATCGTCTTACTATGGCTATTGCGCGCGATCTCCGGCAGGCCCGCCGTCTGAAGGGCGCCGCCTGCCGCCGCGGAAGCTGAAAAGCATGGCCTACATCATCACCGAACCGTGCATCGGAACCAAAGACAAGTCGTGCGTCGACGTCTGTCCGGTCGATTGCATACACGGTAAGGATGAAGACAAGATGCTCTACATCGATCCGGAAGTCTGCATCGACTGCGGTGCGTGCGTATCGGCTTGCCCCGTCGAGGCGATTTTTGCCGATTCAGACGTGCCGGAGAAATGGCAGAACTACACGGCCATTAACGCGGAATACTTCAAGAAGTGATCGCTGAGATATCGAGCCAGACCTTCGACTCATTCTTTGCGTGGGCACCGTGGGTAGTCGGCGCGATCATCTACTCGGCGTTTTACGTTGCAAAACGGCACGAGGTCGCGGTAAAGAGCACGCAGCCGGTTGGAACCACATACGCGTGCGCGGTCTGCGGCCGCCGGGGCGCCCTCGACCAGATGGT
>JAFAHB010000069.1 GCA_019237435.1 Vulcanimicrobiota bacterium | reverse complement strand
AGAACGCGGCACCGGTGGTGGCCGCGCCGATGCGAACGTAGCCGGCAAGCGCAGCGGCAAAGATACGCGTCGCCACCACCGCGGCGAATGCGCCGGATACGAGCGTGCCGGTGAGAAGCGCGAGCAGTCCGCCTTGGTTGCGCTCGGCGGCGGAGCGCGACGCGGTTCCTACTTTGAGAACTTCGGCTGCAGCGACGCCCTCAGGATACGGCAGATCGGAGCCCGTGACGAGCGCGCGGCGCAGCGGCACGCTATACATCACGCCGAGAACGCCGCCGATCGCGCAGATCGCAAACGATTGCATGAACGGAAAGCCGCTCCACCAGCCGACCATTACCAGGCCGGGCAAAACGAAAATGATCGCAGAAAGCGTTCCCGCCGCCGACGCGATCGTCTGGACGATATTGTTCTCGTAAATCGTCGCGTTACGAAACGCGCGAAGCGCCGCCATCGAAATGACTGCCGCCGGGATGGACGATGCGAATGTCAGGCCGACCTTCAGCCCGAGATAGACGTTCGCCGCAGTAAAAACGAGCGTGATCGCCGCGCCCAAAAGAAAACCGCGCAGGGTAAGTTCCGCCCGCTTTTCCATGCGCACTCTTGCGCTGCCGCGCGCGCCGTCGCCTTTAATCGGCAATACAAAGCCCGCGGCGATTACGCTGCGGGCTTTGCCTGTACCGCCGGCTTGATTCCGGTTTCGCTCGGAGTCACTCGGATTGCCGCTGTTGGGCGACGGATCGTCTACGTGTTTCCGACCGCGGCTCGATACATTCCGCGCTTCGTCATTGGGCGAAGTAGTTGCATGCTAGCAAATGCAAAAATCGGTTTGCAAGAAGCTAAACCTCGAGTCCACAAGCGCTCCACAAGAAATTTCGCTTACTCACAGCTTATCGACACGGCTTCGGCCGCAAGGCTAGGGACGCATCGTCGTAACGGGTGAGGGCGACGGCGAAACCACCGGCGATATCATCGGCGACGGCGTCATCACCGGCTGCATTTGCGCGATTGAATCGGCGGGCGGCGAAGGCGACATGGAGCCCATCGGCGACATCGTGGCCATAGGCGACATCGACGGCATCGGCTGCGCCGAAGCCGCGCTGGCAGCTACTCCGGCAATGCCTGTGCCGGCCAGAATGATGCCGGCAAACCATCTCTTCATGGAATACGTCCTCCTATTGGTATGAACGACTACCCGGCTCGTACCCGTCCGGTCGCCGGCTCCAAACTTGCCCGTTATGCCGCATAAGGGTCCTTGCTGCCCAGAGCGATGCCCGCGCGGCGCAGCGCCTCAACCATGCGCGTATTGAGTTCCCGTTTCACCTCGAACTGCCGGAGCGGCGCGGTTTTCACCGAGGCGCGCACGACGATACCGTCGTTGGAGACTCCATCGACGCCGGCCCATTCGACCGGCTCGACGATCGCGTTGCGCCAATGGGAGTCGCCGGCCAACTCCATCGCGGTACGCCGCAATACTTCGATCGCCCGGTGCGCGTCGGCGCCCGCGTCGATGGAGATGCGAAAATCGACGCGCGACCAGTTTCGCGACGAATTGGTCACCTCGGTCGCGGCGCTGTGCGGAATAGTGACCAAGTTGCCCGCGGTATCGCGCAACTGCACGACGCGCAACGTCATCCGCTCGACCAAGCCGCTGCGGTCTCCGATGGTGATGTAGTCGCCGACGACGTACTGATCCTCGACAAGTACCAAGAAGCCGTTGAGGAAGTCGCGCACGAGATTTTGCGCTGCAAGCGATACGGCGAGCGCGACGAGGCCGCCGACGGTGAGCACCGATCCAGTCGAGATGCCGAGCAGACTGAGCGTCGCCAGAATCGCCACGAAATAAATAACGAACGCAGAGAGCGCGACTGCGGTGTTGGAGATCGTCGGTACGCGTAAGACGCGGCGAGCGCGATCGTCGTTCGCCGGTCCGGAGCCTTTAGAACCATAGACGCGGGCAACGCGTGCGATGATCATTGCGACGATGCGTACGAGCAACGCCGCGCTGATCCAGGTAAATACGATGCGCGTCACTCTCGCGAATAGCTCTTCGCCAAGCGGCGTCGTCTGCGGAAAGAGCGAAAGCGCCCATACGCTGCCGGCGAACCAGAGCAGCACTAAGAACCAAATCAATGCTCCGCGCACGGCGCGCAGCGTCGAAAGCGCCAGCGCCGGGTCCGCAGCTCGCGTCGCCAGTCCTAAAAAACGGCGGTGCCGATGGGCTTGTGTGGAATCGGCGCGGGCCTCATGCGTCTGCGTCTTGTCGATCGCGCGCTCGTCCGCTTTGACGCGCTGCTCGAGCGCGGCGACTCGTTTGCGAAGCGCGACCAGCGTGATGACGATCGCGGCGGTAATCAGCACCAAGCCCACGCCGGCTCGCCACAGATATCCGAGGTCGCGCGCGATTCTGGCGGGCTGACGCCGCTGCAATGCGTTGACGAGTGCCGTTTGCAGCGTCGTACGCCACTGATCGGCGAG
>JAFAHB010000008.1 GCA_019237435.1 Vulcanimicrobiota bacterium | reverse complement strand
AGTTCGACCTGACGCTGCAGCACCAAGAACGTCGTCGAGGCGCCGTTGTGAAAACGCCGGAGCTCGCCGGCATAGGTTGATTCCGCGGCGGCACGCGCTTGACCGGCAGACGAGAGTCGCGAAAGCGCGGACTGATACGTTTGGAGCGCGTTGCGCGCCTCCGACTCGATGCGCTGGTCGAGCCCCTGCCTTTGCAGCAAGGCTTGATCCTCTTCTTGTTTGGCCGTTGCGCGCAGACCGCGAGCGGTGTTGTTTTCCAGCGGAATGTTGAAAACGACCGCGATATTGAACTCCGGATAAGCGGCAGTCCACAGGTTGTGGAAGGCCTGGGTCATATTGCCTTGCGACTGCGGGGGCGGCGTCGGACACGAATGGTTGGGAAGACCACAGGCCAGCACTTCAAAGTTCGGAACCGGCTGCAAAAGGCCGGCGAAACCGTTGCTGAAATATTGCACCACGAGATCGGCCTGCGGGAGCGCCTGATTCTTGGCGTACGCGAGGTCCAAATCGGCCGCCCGCCGTTGGTCCAGAACCTGCCGCACTTCGGGGCGCTCCTGTTGCGCCAACGCAACGACCCCCGCGAGATCGGATGCGCTCGGCAGCTCTTGGACGGGCGATGACGGCACTAAGTTTGCGCTCCAAATCGGATCGCCGGCATCCGCAACGATGAGGCTCTTGAGCTGTGTTTGCAAATGCGAGACGTTCTGGAGCGCCGAAAAGACTCCCGATTGGAAGTTGGCTACCTGCGTCTCAGACTCCACCGCAGTGACCGCGGGGAGGGCGCCGCGCCGCGCGAGGCGCACCGCACTGCGCTGTTGCTCGACCGCCTCGTGGAGTGCTTCTTCTTGAATGGCGACGTTTCGCCAGGCTGCGACCAGATCCCAATACGAACCTTCTACCGCAGCGATCGTATTCGATGCATCGACCAATGCTTGCGCTTCCGTGGAATCCTTATCGATTACCGCGAGCTTTAACTGGCGCTTGACGGCGTTCATGCCGAAATTCTTCAGCAGCGGCTGCGTCACGGAGAGGCTCAGAATGGCTTGATAGTAGGGATTGAACGTATTGATGATGGTGTTGTTGTAGGTTCGAATTTGCGCGATGCTCGCCGAGTATTGCGTTCCGTTGATTCCTTGACCGTTCACGCCCGATTGAAACGAGTATTGGTGCTGGATGATGTAGCCGGGCCCGGTCGTGGAGCACGGATACGGCGTTCCAAATCCAACGGGGATGCAGGTATAACCATTGCCTTGGACGCCCGGTCCGGCAAAGAAGAGATTCTCCGGCGGCAACACCGAAAAGTTCGAAGAAGGCTCGACCTGCAAATGCACGTCGAAATTCGACTTTGCCTGAACCACGCGATAACGCGCGATCCGTACGTTCGAAGCGGAAACTGCCAAGTTGGGGTTCTTGAGCAACGCCATCGCGACGGCATCTTGCAACGTGATTCCGACGAACGGGCTCCGCGTTACGCCGACGATTCCGGGATCGCTTGGCTCAGCCTCGGGCGCGCGATAACCCGGCGCTACCGTAGGAGCCGCCGGCAACGCCGGCGAGGGGATTTCGGTAGGCAGCAGCGCTCGACGCGGGAGCGCATCGTCCAGCTGAGCCGACGTTCGCTGAAGCGGAAACATCGCGAGCGAAACCGCCGCTGCGGCGACGACTGCCTGGAGCGCCCGGGCTCGTATCGACTTCATCGGCTAGCGCGCCAAGGTTTGCGAACCGAGCGTTTGCAGATTCACTCCATTAGTGGTAAGGATCGTTCCGTCTACGCGCTGCAACTCGACAATCGACTGGTTTAGCTGCGTCTGCGCCTGGAGCTCCAAGCCGCGCGCCTCCGCCAGCTGCACTTGGCGCTGAAGGACAAGGTAGGTCGTCGAGGCGCCTCGATGGAACTGGCGCACCTCGCTTGCATAAACGGTTTCGGCCGCTAGCCGCGAGTGACGCGCCGCGTTGAGTTTCGCGAGGGCCGATTCATACGCTTGAAGCGCATCGCGAGCCTCCGCGCCGATCCGCGCCGCGACGGCTTGCATCGCGAGCTTCGCCTGTGCCTCTTCTTCGCTTGCGACGCCGCGCATGCCGCGCGCGAGATTCCCTTGAATCGGATAGCTGACGATTAAAGCCACGTTAAACGCTGGGAAATAGCCGGCCCACATATTGTGATAGGCATAGGGCATCGAGCCTTGCGTGTTCGGGGGCGGCGTCGGACACGACGTGAGGCGGCTTACGTTGAAACACTCGCCCAAGAGGAAGGCCGGGACGGGCGCGAGGATCCCCGCAAACCCGTTGCTCAAGTATTGGACTTGCAGATCCGCTTGCGGCAGCGATTGATTTCGCGCGAAAGCACGGTCGATGTCAGCGGAGAGCCTCTTGTCTTCGGCTTGGCGCACTTCCGGCCGATTTTGATGAGCCTCCGCGACGATCTGCGCCAGATCTTCGGCATTCGGAAGCTGCTGCACCGACGTGGTCGGGACGAGGTTGGCCGTCCAGATGGGATCGGCGGGGTCGGCGACGACGAGCGCTTTGAGCTGAACCTGGAGTTGTGAGACGGTTTGGAGCGCCGAATAGACGTCGTTCTGAAAGTTTGAAACTTGCGTCTGCGATTCGACGGCGTCGATTGGCGCGGCCGCGCCGCGCCGCGCCAGACGTACGTTGCTGCGCTGCTGTGCGATCGCTTCTTTGAGCGCTTCTTCCTGGATCGCTACGTTTCGCCAGGCTGCGACCAGATTCCAGTATGAATCGTCGACTTGCGAGATCGTGTTCGACGAGTCGATAAGCGCCTGCGCCGCGCTCGCGTCCGCATTGACGAACGCAAGCTTGAGCTGCCGTTTCGTCGCATTCATACCGGAATTTTTGAGCAGCGGTTGCGTGACGGCCGCATTCAACGTCGCGATATAGTAAGGGTTGTACGCGTCGAAGACGGTGTTGTTGTACGTGCGGCTTTGCTGGATGCCGGCTTGATAGGTCAGGCCGTTTTCCGTCTGCCCGCCGACGCCATACTGAAACGCCGATTGGTGCTGGATGATGTTGCCGGGGCCCGTGGTGTAAATCACGCCGGGTGACCCGCCCGGCGCCGGCGTATACCGGCCCAGCTCGCCGGGGCCGGCCTCGAACGCGTTCTGCGGCGGCTGCACCGAGAAACTGGACGACGGCTTGAGCTGCAGCTGAACGTCGTAGGCGCCTTTGACTTCGACGATCTGATAGCGCGCGATCCGCATGTTTGAAGCGGATACCGCTAAACTCGGGTTCTTCGCCAGCGCCATCGCGATCGCGTCTTGCAGCGCGATGCCGACGAAGGGTTGTTGCGTGACGCCGATAATTTGTGCCGCGCTCGGTGCTACTTGCGGAGCGCGATAGCCCGGCGCAACGCTCGGTACGGTCGGAAACTGCGGCGACGGCATTGCAGTCGGTACCGTTGCCCGCGACGGCAGCGCGTCGTCGAGCTGCGCGGAGGTAGGCTGTACCGGCAGTGCGGCAAGCGCAACTGCGGTGAGGGCAACGAGTGCGGGAACCGTTCGGGATTTCATAAACTAGTGCGCGAGCGCTTGCGCCCCGATCGCTTGCACGTTGACCGCGTTGTCGGTGAGAATCGTCCCTTCGACGCGCTGCAGCTCGACGATCGATTCGTTGAGCTGGGTCTGCGCTTGCAGCTCGCTGCCGCGCGCTTGTTCGAGCTGAACTTGGCGCTGCAGCACGAGAAACGTCGTGGATTCGCCTTTGTGGAACTTGCGAAGCTCGCTGGCATAGACGGATTCCGCGGACTCGCGCGCTTGACGCGCCGCTCGCAGTCTCGAAAGCGCCGACTGATAGGTTTGCAGCGCGTTACGCGCCTCGGCGCCGATGCGCTCGTAGACGCCCTGCATCAGGACTTTTGCCTGCGTGGTTTCCTCGCCGGCTAGCCCGCGCAGGCCGCGTGCGACGTGGCCCTGGATCGGGTAGCCGACGATCAGGGCTAGGTTGAAGGTCGGGAAATACCCGGCCCACATATTGTGGTAAGCAAAGGCCATCGTGCCTTGCGTGTTCGGTGGAGGCGTAGGGCAAGCAGAGAGACCGCTTCCCTTGCAAAAGTTGTTGATAAAGACCGGAACCGGCGTCAGCAGTCCCGCAAACCCATTACTCTCGTACTGCGCCTGAACGTCGGCTTGCGGCAGCGACTGATTCTTCGCGAAAGCTACATCGATCGCCGCGGCGACACGCCGGTCTTCGGCTTGGCGGACCTCCGGCCGATTCTCCCGTGCGGCCGCAATGACCGCCGAAAGTTCGCGCGCGGCCGGAAGGCCTTCGACGGATGTCGACGGCACGAGGTTCGCGCTCCAGAGCGGGTCGTTTGCGTTCGACAAAACGAACGTCTTCAGCTGATTCTGAAGCTGCGCGACCGTCTGCAACGCAGCGTACACGGCGGTTTGGAAGTTAGCGACTTGAGTTTCCGATTGAACCGCGTCGATGGGCGCCGCGGCGCCTCGCGCGACGAGTCGCACGTTGCTGCGTTGCTGCGCGATCGCTTCTTTGAGGGCTTCCTCCTGGATCGCCACGTTGCGCCACGCGGCGACGAGATCCCAATACGCCTTTTCAACCTGCGATATCGCGCTCGACGCATCGGTAAGCGTCTGAGCTACCGCCGCGTCGCCGTTGACGATGGCAAGCTTCAGCGCGCGCTTCGTCGGGTTCATGCCGGCGTTCTTGAGCAGCGGCTGGTTTACGGCGAGGTTGAGCTGTGCGATGTAGTACGGGTTGTAGGCGTTGAATATGGTATTGTTGTACGTCCGGCTCTGCGTGATCTCGGCTTGATAGCTCGTGCCGTTCTCGGTTTGCCCGGCGGCGCCATACTGGAATCCCGATTGATGCGCAATGATGTTGCCCGGCCCGCTCGTAAAGATCGCCGAAGGTCCGGAGCCGTACTGGCCGAGCCCGCCTGGGCCGGCCGCCAAGAAATTCTGCGGCGGGGTAACCGAATAGCTCGACGTCGGTTCGAGGTGAAGCGCAACGTCGTACGCGCCTTTGGTCTGCACGATGTTGTAATGGGCGATCCGAAAGTTCGAAGCCGAAACCGCGAGGTTCGGATTGCGTGCCAGTGCCATCGCAATGGCGTCTTGCAGCGAGATGCCGACGAAGGGCTGTTGCGTGACGCCGATGATGTGCGCCGTGCCGGCAGCGGCGCTCGGCGCGCGGTAGCCGGGCGCGACGCTGGGAACCGGCTCGAGCACGAGCGTCGGAATCATCGTCGGAACCGTCGCGCGGCTGGGCAGTGTATCGTCAAGCTGTGCCGAGATGCGACCGGCGGGCACGACCGCCGCCGCAAGCGCCGCGACGGCGACCAGTGCCGAGATCAGACGAGGCGGAATCGGCCTCATTCGGACAGCGCGACGCCTATGCGGGGCCGTCGCAACAAGAGCACGAGCGGAGCAAGGCCGAGCGTGATCACGGCAACCCAGCGCGACGTATCCGCATACGACTCGACCGCCGATTGCGCTTCGACCAAGACGGCGAGTCGCTGGATGGCGCCGCGATTCTGCACGCCGCCTTGCGCCAACACGTACTGCTCCGTCGGCGAATGCCCGAGCGTTTGGCTCGACGCCAGCTCCGTTTGATGCACGGTAAACCCGCGCACCAAGAGGGTGATGAGTACGGCGGCGGCCACGCTGCCGCCGATCTGACGCGACAGATTGAAGAAGGCGGCCGTCGACGGAACTTCCTTATCCGGAACGCTGCCGATCACGGCGACGGAAAGCGGGACGAAGATCTGCGCGAGACCGATGCCGCTGAGGATCAGCGGAAAGATCAAGCTGTGGAAATCGGAGACAGGAGTAGTGATACTGCCCAGAATCCAGTTCGAAATGGCGAGCAAGACGAAGCCGACCGCTGCTTGCAACCGGGCATCGACGAGGCCGCGCTGCGTCAAGATCGCGGTAAACGGCGTAAAGACGAGCACGGCTGCCGCGCGAATCATAACCGTGGTGCCCGACAGCGTCGCAGTAAATCCGAGCGAGTTGATTAGGTATTGCGGCAGAATGATGATCGAGCCGTAGAGGCTCACGCCCAACACCGCACCAAGGACGCTTCCCGCGGCGACTTGACGCAGCTTCAACACGCGCAGGTCGACAACGGGGCTCGTGGAGCGCAGCGTCCACCAGACGAACGCCGCGAGGCCGGCGATCGAAAAGAACGTGAACCAGCGAATCCGCGCGTCGTCGAACCAATCGTACTGCTGGCCGTTTTCGAGCACGAACTGCATGGAGCCCAAGCCGATGCACATCAGGATCAGACCGATCCAGTCGAGCTTGCGGTACGAGCCTTCGGCAGGATTGCGCAGGAAGTTCCAAATCAACGTTGCCGCGATGATGCCGATCGGAAGATTGATGAAGAAAATCCAGTGCCAGTTCCAGTTATCCGTAATCCAACCGCCGATAACCGGCCCGAGCGCGGGGCCTACGATCACACCCAGCGCAAAGACTCCTTGCGCTTTCCCCTGCTCTTTGATGCCGTACGTGTCGCGCAAAATCGCCTGCGAGGTGGCTATAAGCCCGCCTCCGCCGAGACCCTGAATGAGCCGCCAAAAGACGAGCTGGCCCAAACTGTTGGATAAGCCGCACATGAGCGAGGCGGCGGTGAAGATCACGATCGAGGTGAAAAAATATTGACGGCGCCCGAACCGAGCGGCGAACCAAGGATTGAGCGGAATCACGACGACGTTGGCGATGAGATATGCCGTGACGACCCAGGCGCCCAAATCGACGCCGACGCCGAAGTTGCCCTGAATGTTGGGCAGTGAGACGTTGACTATCGTAACATCGATGATCTCGAGCAGAGTTGCCGTGATAACCGCAACGCTGATGACCGCCCTGCGCCAGCCGTGCTCGACGACCGGACTATCGTACGCGCCGAACACGTTCGGTCGCTACTTGACGCGGACGTAGGCTTCGACGCTCATGCCCGGACGTAACGGCAAGTCGGCGCGCTGGTCGTCGACCTCTATGCGAACGGGAATGCGCTGCGTTACCTTGACGAAATTGCCGCTCGCATTTTGCGCGGGGACCAGTGCATAAGTGTTCTCCGACGCCGGATTGATCGACGCGACGTGGCCATGAAACGTAACCCCTTTGTATGCATCCACCCGGACCTCAGCCGACTGACCGACGCGCATGTGGCCCATCTGCGTTTCTTTGAAGTTTGCGGTGATGTAGATGCGCCTAGGAACGATCGTCATCAGCGTGATGCCGGCACCGATGGTTTGACCGACCTCGGCGCTCTTCTCGCCGACGTAACCATCGGTCGCCGCATAAATGTGCGTATAGTTGAGATTTTGCTTTGCGAGGTAGAGCTGCGCGGCGGCCGCTTCGACCTGGCTCGGATCGGCGGCTTGCGCGAGCTTCCCTTGCGCGGTCGTCAGCGCGCCCGACGCCGCCGAAACGGCAGCGCTCGACGCGGTGACGCGTCCTTGGGCCGCCGCCACGTTCTCTTGCGCGACGGCTACTTGGTCTTCGGCAGCACGTAGCTGCGCTGCGGCGCCCGCATCTTGCGCGCGCGCGGCGTCGAGCTGCTGCGCCGCAACGTCGCCGGTGCTCACCAGCGAGCTCGCGCGGTTGTAATCGGCTTGAGCTTTGTCGTACGCCTGCTGCGCGGCCGGAACTTGCGCTTGCGCGGCGCGGAGCTGCGCGCCGGCTTGCGCGACGGCGTCCTGCGCGACCGGCACCTGCGCCTGCTGGCCGGCGACCTCGCCGCCGGCTTGTGCAACGCCGCCTTGGCCTTGTTCGGTGTTGGCGCGCTGATTGGCGACCGCGAGGTCGTACTGCGCCTGCGCTTGGCGAAGTTTTGCAAGCTCGTCCTTGTTGTCGAGCACAATCAGCAACTGCCCGCGGCGAACGGCTTGATTCGTATCGACCAAAATCTGGTCGATACGTTCGGGAATTTTGCTCGTTACAGCTACTTCGTCCGCTGCGACGTGCGCATCGTCGGTGCCTTCATGCGAAAGCATGAAGTTCAACCACGGAAGGCCCCAAATCAACGCAATCGCAATGACCGCGATCACCACGAGCGCGAAAATTATGCGCTTGCGCGGCCGCCCGCGCGCCTCGCCTCCTGTGTCGCCCGAACGCGACTCGACCGGCCCCGATCCCGAGCCGTTGCCTTTCGGACCGGTGACCGTCTTTTGCTGATCTACCTCTCGCGAGTCCATTAGCGGTTCCTTACTCCGTTGAGAAAAACGTCGATATAGAAGCGGAGTGCATCGTCGGGCTCGCCGTGATGCAGCTGCGAATCGGGAAACTTTTTGCGAGCGAGCGCGTGCATGAAGATCAATCCTGAAAAGACCATTGCGAGCTTATGCGGGTCGCCCAGCACCTCACCCGACTCGCTGCGGCGGCGCATGAACTCGGTCATGACCGAGACGATCGCAAGCTGCGGCCGCCACGTGGTCGCGGCAAAGATGTCGTGCTCGTAATCTTGCTCGACCAGGGACCACCGTATCATGTCCTGCAGCGACTCAAAACGCGCGAGCATCAAACGTGCGATGACCAGAAGATCTTCTTCGAGCGTGCCGGTCAGCTGAGTAACCACGCCGGCGAGCTCCAGGTATCCGCAGAAATGCTGGGCCGTTGCGACGAGCAGCGCTTCCTTCGTTCCGAAATGCCGGAAGAGCGTCGCCTCGTTCACCCCGGCGACCTCGGCGATCTCGCGCGTCGTCGCGCCGCGCTTCCCTTTGCGTCCGATGACCTCGCGCGCGGCCGTGAGAATCCGCTCGCGCGTCTCCTCAGGCGACGCCGACCGGGTTACCTCGACCGTTTTGCGCGTGTCGATCATAGCGCCGCGTCTCCCGCGCCGATCGGAACGTTGGTCTGATAGACGCCGTACGACGAATCGGCGACGGCGTGGACGTACGGAATGGTAATCGTCGCGTGCTGGGACGAAAGGACGGAGTACGTGCCCTGAGTTCGGTACTGCTGCGTCATCGTGATTTTTCCGCCGTTGGTGTAGTACCACTCCATCTGCAGCAGCGAGTAATCGGTGGGATCAACGTAGGCCAGCGTGTGGTCGAGAATGTCACTGTGAATCTTCTTGGTCATGTGCAATACGATGGCAGGACGCGCGCCGAGCAATGCGGTTCCCTGTACCGTGACGTACTGCTCCTTCTCCCAGAGCCGCGGATTGCCGACGTCGTCGAAGATTCGCTTGAATCCACGCGCGTAGCCCGGCATGCGGTCGAATACGACTTCGTAAAAATCGGGTCGCTTGAAATAGGACGTCCCGTCGAGCTTGGGAGCAAGAAACGGAAAGCTGTACATGCGGATGTCGACGTGCACGCGCGCTCGGAAAGACCGCAGCGCCGGGTTGCGATCCGCCATGCGCTCAACGACCGTGTGCGCATCGATCGCGGCGGTGCCGAGATTATCCGCCTGGGCGCCGCCCGCTGACGGAAGGATAAGGAAGGCGGCGACCGCGAGCGCCGCGGCTTTCGGTAGGCTCTTCATTCCTAAATCATATGCAAGTGGGTACTTGCACGCAGAAGTTTAGCATTAAAAAGCGGATGAGTGCAAGTGCTTGCACGCACTCGCTCGGTCGCGCTTAGGCGAGCCGTTCGGGGCTAGGAGAAGGGGTTGGGGTGATGGCGGCGGTGCGGTTGCCCGGCGGGATTGCGGGCCGGACGGTAGCCTTGGTCCTCGGCCTCCTTTAGGCAAAGGTACTCGCCCCGCTTAGTCTTTCCGTAGTGCCGCTCGCCCGGCTCCAAGTAGACCTTGATACGGGGCAGCACCCAGACGGGCGATTCGCCGTGACAATCAGGCGTAGCGGCGACGTTGGGGACGATCGTCGTACCGCTTGCGGCGCCGCTCGGCTGCGGCGACGCTCCGCCGGTAGATTTGTTTCCGCTGCAGGCAGCTAGAGCGAGCGTAAGCGTCGCCAGCGCGACCGTCCCTCTTCTCATGGCCGTGCGAGTTTCCGCAGTGCTACGGGGAAACCCGCCTCGCGACGCCGTCAAGCACGTCGCGCGCACGACGCGCGAGGGGCGAGAGCTCACCGACATAAACACGGCGGCCCTTCGAAAAGGTCGCCTGAACCCAGCGATCCGCGCCACGATAGACGAGCGCATTGATCGCCGGCGACCACGAATCGATCTGCGATCCGTCGAGGACGACGTAATCCGCCGGCGCGCCCGCGACCAAATCCCCACCCGCAATGCGCAGTGCTCGAGCGCCGTGCGCCGTTGCCATTAAATACGCGTGCCGCGCAGTTGAGGCCGCACCGTCGAGATGCAAGATCTTCTGCAGCAGCGCCGCGGCGCGCATCTCGTCGATCATCGAGGGCCGCACGTCGGCATCCGTTCCTAAACCAATCGAAACGCCGTGCGATTGCAGCGCTCTGACGTCGCAGATTCCGTCACCGAGATACTGGTTCGTCATCGGGTTATGCACGACGCGCGCGCCGCTTTTCGCGAGCAGCGCGTAATCCTCGTCATCGAGGTAGATGGCATGAATCGCGACGGTTCGCTCGTCGAGCGCACCCAGGTCCCGTAGCAGCGCGAGGGGTGAACGGCCGAATTCTTTGCGGGTTTGCGCTCCCTCGTAACGCGCCTCGGCGACGTGAACGTGCAGCATGCAATCGGACTCGCGCGCAAACTCGGCTGCCGCCCGAATCATTTCGTGGGATGCGGCGTGCAGCGAGTGCGGAGCGACGCACACGTGCGCGTCCGGATAGCGCTGCATCAGCTCGCGCGTCCGTGAGGCGGCGGTTTCGATGTCCTCGCGGAATTGCGCCGGCGCATACTGCGCGTCCATCCACGTGCGGGCAAGGACGAGCCGGATACCGGTGTCGCGCGCAGCGCGGATTGCTGCTTCGGCATGTGCGTTGCCGGCGCCATTGAGGTAGAAAAACTCGGCGACCGTCGTGATGCCGGCTGCCAGCATCTCGGAAAAGGCTGCGACGAACGTCCAATACACGTCATCCGGCGTAAGCTGCGGCACGACGCGGTAGAGAGCGTCGCTGCGCCATTTCGCAAACGGCCAATCGTCGGCCCATCCCCGCAGCAGAATTTGATACGCGTGGCTGTGACCGTTTATGAACCCCGGAACGACAAGGCGATCGGCAGGAAACGACCGCGACGGGAGAGCGCGCGCACGCCCCCGCAGCTCGCCGAAGTCGCCACCCTCGGTAATCATGCCGTCGCGCACGATGAATGCGTAATCCTCGCGCGGCTCACCAGAGACGATCGCGCGAGCGCAGCGAACGAACTCGTTGGTCATGCTACGCGTGCCCCGTTTTTGAAGACGGCCGCGGCGAGGTTCCCCCCGAACTGCCAGCCGAACTCGTCGGGCGATTCGATGCGCAGAGCGACGAAATCGGCCGGAGCTCCCGGCCGGATCACGCCGGCATCTCGGCGCAACGAATGCGCCGCCGCGCGCGTCACCGCGTAGAGCGCCTCGGCGGCTGAGATGTCGAAAAGCTTGCGTCCGAAGTATGCGACCGTCTGCAGATTGAAGCACGGCGAAGTTCCGGGATTATAGTCGCTTGCCAGCGCGACCATCCCGCCCGCTTCGAGCAGCGCGCGCACAGGAGCTCGCTGCGGCAAATCGAGGTATGCGATCGTCGCGGGGCAAGCGACGGTGACGATCCCGCGCTCGGCGATCGCGCCGATGTCGTATTTGCGGATATAGTTGCAGTGATCCACCGCGTCAACGTTTAGGTGCGCCGCCATCTCGGCCGCTCCGCCGTAGGCCATCTCATCGCAGTGCACCCGCAATCGCAATCCATGCAGCCGCGCAGCGTCCAGATAACGGCGCGTCTGCTCGGGCGAAAAGAATCCCGGCTCGCAGAAGGCGTCGGCATACACGGCGCCGTGAGCGGCCGCCGACGGGATGACTTGATCGATGAGGTAATCGACGTAGGCCTGCTCCCGGCTAAACTCCGGCGGCAGGGCGTGCGCGCCGAGGAACGTCGCGACGAGGCGCGGGACGCCGGAGTCGTCACGATGCTGCGCGATCAAGTCGAGCAGCGCCGTCTCCCCCGGTTTGTGCAACGCGTAACCCGTCTTGGTTTCGAGCGTCGTCGTGCCGTGCGCCAAAATAGTGTGCAGCCGCGGCCGTACCGTAGTCTCGTAAAAGCGCTGCGGATCGAGCAGCGCTTCTCGCGTCCGATCGATAGTGTAGCGCATTCCAAGCGGCGATGGTTCGCCGCGAATGCGGGCGGTAAAATCAGGTTCGCGGTCGCCGGCAAAAAACGGATGCGCGTGCGCGTCGACAAAACCCGGTACGATGACGCAGTCGCGCAGATCGATCCTTCGACTGCGCTCGTTAGCACTCGCTCCGCTCAGGATGCCACCGGCGGAATCTTTACCAACGCAGGTGAACTTGCCGTCGTCAATCTGGATGACGGCGTCGTCAATCCGGCCTAGCGCATCGAAATCAATGCCGCATTGCGACGCAGCCGTATCGCACGTAATGAGCGTCCCGGCCCGAACGATGAGCGTCGCTTCAGCCACCCGGGCCTGCATCCGCCGAGATATCGCGCCGGCCCTTTAAGCACGACGCCTCACCGCGTACTTTACGCGGCTGCGACTAAGCCGCCGTCATCTCGAGCCCTGCGGAAGACCGACGAACCCGTTCGCATTTCCGTTGGAGTCCACGTACCAACCGGTGATCTCGTTGTGGTTGTTGATATCGGTCACCACGGTCGTGCCGGCGGCATTGGGCTCGTCGATGAACTGCCACTGCTGGCTGCCGGTAGGATCGGTCAAAATGAAGCCGTGCGTTACGCCCGACTTATCCTTGTACGAGCCGACGAGCTCGTCTTGCCAGTTAATGCCCCAGAGCTGGGTATCGTCGCCGGCGTGTGCGATTGTGAAGTACGAGCCGGTCCGGTAAAACCAGCCGAGGTATTTACCGCCGGATCCCGTCTCGTAGCCAACGATGTCGCCTTTGCCGTTGATCCCCGTCGCGACTTGTTTGACGCCGCTGTCGGGATCCAAGTTGATGAACTGATTGCTGAGCAAGTTGAACTCAACCGGAGACGGCTGGTGAGTGGAGGGGTTGACGTAGTAACCCGTTGCGAGGCCGGAGTCGTTGATTGCGGTCAGCTCGGTGACGGAATCCTTGCCTCCACCGTCCTCGCGGTCTTTCACGAGCGTCCAGGCTCCCGCGTCCCAGACGAAGCCCCAAGTACCGCGCAGGCTGCTGGGACTAACGACGGCGCCGACGACGATTTTGTTGGAGCTGACGCCTTCGGCAATGGTGCCGGCGGCTTGCGGATAGTTCAGCGCGTCCAACCTGCTGTATGGTGAGCGGCTGGTAAACCCGCCATAGGGATCGCTGGCGGTGCCGGTGCCGTACGTGCCGACGATTTTTCCAAGTTGATTGACGCCGCTTAGGTTGCTCGTCGTGGACGCCCCGTCATCGATCGTTTCATACTTGAATTGGATTCCGGTTGGCTGTGTGTTCGGCCGGGCCTTTGATGATGCTGCGGGGATCGATTCCGCCGTCGATCCGGAAACGGCGCCGTTCGAACACGCAGCAACGGCAATAGCCGAGACCGCGACGCACACCGCACACGGGGTCCGTCGTAACAAAAAGTGGGTCATGGAATCTCCTTGCTGACTTGCAGAACTGGAGAGAGGCGTGGAGCGCCTTCGGCTAGCTATTTGGCCAATTCTGTCAGGCTCGTTCTTATTTGTCAAACTGACCATGCGCACGCGAGCGCAGCTAAGCAACCGGTGATCAGAGGCGCCAGTCTATGTCCCTGGCGTCGGCGGTTTCGATCGCAATCTCGTACCCGGCATCCGCATGTCGCACGACGCCGAGCGCGGGGTCGGTGGTCAACACGCACGCCAGCCGTTCGCGAGCATCGTCGCTGCCGTCGGCGACAACGACCATTCCCGCATGCAGGCTGTAGCCGATACCAACGCCGCCGCCGTGGTGAAAGCTCACCCAATGAGCGCCCGCCGCGGTATTGAGCAGCGCGTTGAGTATCGGCCAATCGGCAATTGCGTCGCTCCCATCGCGCATGGATTCCGTCTCGCGATAAGGCGACGCTACGCTTCCCGTGTCGAGGTGGTCGCGCCCGATCACGATCGGGGCCCGAACGGCACTGCAGCGCACCAGCTCGTTGAACGCAAGTCCGGCTTTAGCGCGGTCGCCGTATCCAAGCCAGCAGATGCGCGCGGGAAGTCCCTGAAATGCGATCCGCTCGCGCGCCAACTTGATCCAGCGCGCCAGCGAGGCATCCTGCGGGAAGAGCTCCAGGAGTCTGCGATCGCATTGCTCGATATCGTCGGGATCGCCCGAGAGGGCCGCGAATCGAAACGGACCGGAACCGCGACAGAACAGCGGTCGAATGAATGCCGGAACGAAGCCGGGGAACGCAAAGGCGCGGCCGAATCCTGCGCGCTGCGCCTGCGCCCGGATGTTGTTGCCGTAATCGAAAACCACCGCTCCGGCATCGAGATAGCGAACCATTGCCTGTACGTGCGCGCCGCAGCTCTCCAGCGCGCGCCGTTCGTATTCGGCGGCGTCGCGCTTGCGCAACTCGGCGGCCTCGTCGAGCGAAAGGCCGGCCGGAACATAGCCGTTCAGCACGTCGTGCGCCGAGGTCTGATCCGTTACGGCATCGGGCCGAAAACCGGCATCGTACAATAAAGGAAACTCTTCGGCCGCATTGCCTTCGTAACCGATGGAAAGCGCCTCGCGCCCGCGCCGCGCGCGCTCAACCTCTTCGAGCGCCCGTTCGCGGGAATCCACCAGACGATCGAGGTAACGCAAATCGCGACGTCGCTCCAAACGCGCGCGATCGACGTCGACGACGAGGCAGACGCCGCCGTTCATCGCGACTGCCAGCGGCTGCGCGCCGCCCATTCCGCCGACGCCGGCCGTCAACGTTACTCGCCCCTCGAGCGACCCGCCGAAACGTTGGCGCGCAAGCTCGGCAAAGGTCTCGTACGTTCCCTGCACGATGCCTTGCGTCCCGATGTAAATCCACGAGCCCGCGGTCATCTGGCCGTACATGGTCAGCCCCTGCGCCTCCAACTCGCGAAATACGCTCCAATCCGCCCACTTTGGAACGAGATTCGCGTTGGCGATCAGGACGCGCGGCGCGCGGGGATGCGTCCGAAAAACGGCGACGGGCTTGCCGCTCTGAACGATTAGCGTCTCGTCGCCCTTCAGACGGCGTAACGTCCGAACGATTGCGTCGAAAGACTGCCACGAACGCGCAGCTCTTCCGTTGCCGCCGTAAACGACGAGGTCGTCGGGGCGCTCGGCGACGTCGGGATCGAGGTTGTTCATCAGCATGCGCATCGCCGCTTCTTGCGGCCAGCCCTCGCATGAACGCTGCGTCCCCCGCGGCGCCCGAACGACGCGCGGTCCGGTTACGGCGGTCATGCGTCAACCTTCGACAAGCTGGTCCTTCGACTCCGCTCCCAGAAGGTCGCTCCGCTCAGGATGACACGGATGATTTTTGCTCGAATGTTTGCGGATGCTGCAGCCGCTGCGAAGAACGACGTCGTTCATTGCGCTCGCGGTCGGAATCTCCGCGAGCGTTGTATACGGCCGTGCCGGAACGACCGGCGCAATCACCGGATCGGTGGTAAGTACGGCAAACGCGCCGTTGGCCGGCGTGCGTGTCGTCGCCGTCAGCGCTTCGCAGACCGCTACCGTCACGACCGACGCGTCGGGTCGCTTCGGGTTCTTGACGCTCGCTCCTGACACGTACACGATTACCGCTTCCAAGAACGGATTCGATACCGCCTCGTTGACCGGCATCTCGGTTTTCGCCGATCAGGTGCAAACAATTCGCGTGACCCTTGCGGCTTCGCTGCGCACGATTGCCCGCGTGACGGCTCGCTCGACGATGGACCTGGTGAAACCCGGCACGACGAGCGACGTCTATTCCGTCAACTCGACCGTCACGCAAGCCGCCGCGGGCATCGGCGGCGGCGGCAATCTGAACAACGCATACTCAGCCATCGCCTCGGTTCCGGGCACGTTCGTGCCCCCGAATCAGCAGGGTTGGAATGAAACGGTCTACATTCGCGGCGGCGATTACGATCAGATCGGATATGAGTTCGACGGCGTCCCAGTCAATCGTTCGTTCGACAACTATCCGGGCAGCACGGCCGGAACGCTTGGTCAGCAAGAGCTGCAAGTCTATGCCGGCGGCGGCACCGCGGGGGAGAGCACGAGCGGGCTTGCGGGGTTCATCAATCAGGTCATCAAGACGGGAACGTTTCCGGGATATGGCACCGCGAACGGCGGAGTCGGCACGCCGACCTACTATCACAGTTTGCAAGTCGAAGCGGGCGGTGCGACGCCCGACCGGCTCTTCTCCTATTACGTCGGCATCGGCGGGTACAATCAGGATTACCGCTACCTCGACCAGTTCAACGGTTCGAATCTCGGCTTGGTTTGGGGTTATCCCGCGATTGCGTTAAACACGACGGCGCTGTTCTTCGGAGGCGTCTATCCCATTTGCGGTTACACTCCCCCGGCGGGATCCGGATTTTACAACGGGCCCAACCGCTCGCCGGTCTACAATCCATTCACGCTCTCTCCGGGGCAACCGGGATACGTCCAGCTGCCGCACGGCGTCTTTCAAGATCCCGGCTGTTATCAGACGATCACGCCGGCGTATTCAGCGTTCGGTGTTTCAAATCTCGCCGATCGCGAAAGCGTCGTTAACCTTCACGTCGGCATACCGCATCGTCACGATGCCGGCCGCGACGACGTCCAGGTGCTCTATAACGTCGTCGCGTTGCAGACGCAGTTTTATAGCTCGCAGAACGACCTTGGCCCTAACATCATCACGCAGCTAAGTCAGGTGATTTATGGAGCGAACGTTCCCGAGGTTTGGCCCGATTTCGTCACTTGGCCGAGCGGAACGCACTTCGGAGAGAATCCGGCCGGCGTGTCGCCCGTTGCGTATTTCGCACCGAGCTCACCCGGCGGCCGGTGTGCGAATATCGATCCGTACGATAGCCATCCCAGCTTTCACATAGCAGGCGAGTGCGCGGTGGGAACCTACTCGTCGGTACCGCCGGATAATCGCGACTCATATTGGAACAACGCGTCGATCTTCAAGCTGCAATACCAACACAACATGGGATCGAACGCGTATTTCAGAATCTACGGATATAGCTTTTATTCAGACTGGCTGCAAGCGAGTGCGCTCAGTTACGGTACGCCGTTCTTTGGCTTCGGCGCCCTTAGTTACGACTACGAGCTCGAATCGCACACGCGCGGCTTAGCCGCGACGTTCGGAGATCAGCTCGATTCCCAGCACCTGTTGACATTCGACACCAACTATATCACCGCTACGACGAATCGATATAACAACAATAACTTCAACAACTCACCCACGACGAGCGTCACGAACCTCACGAACGGAACGCAGTGCTTTGCGTGGCGGTCGGGGAAGTGGGACGGAGAGTTCTATCAGCAGGGGCAACCGGCGCCCTGCAACAGCCCTTTGACGGCCGGCCAGTTCACGAATCCCATTCCCGGACCGAGCGTAGCGGGAGCGAACTGGCAGATCACCTATACAGGCAA
>JAFAHB010000245.1 GCA_019237435.1 Vulcanimicrobiota bacterium | reverse complement strand
GATGAAGATGTAGCCGATGATGGCCAGCGTCGTCGCTGCGGGCCAAATCGCGCTGAAGATTCCAAAACGGTAGACGATCGTGGCGGCCCGGGTCGTGATCCGGCGCATCGCCACGAAGCGATGGAGCCAACCGACGAACGCGCGCGTTTCGGCGCGTGCGATTCGCAGCTTCGCGGTGCCGTTGAAGACTTGTAGTACAAAGCCCGCGATGCTGCCGTAGCGATCGAAGATCTGACGCCGCAGCGGCAGCGTCGCGAACGCCTCGGTTAAGGCGCCGCCGATGGCGAGCAGCGCGAGGATCGCGCAAAGCCACGCAAGACCGACATCATAGATGAAGAGCAACGCGAAGCTCACCAGCGAGAAGACCCCGCTCAGCGCGGCCGATATCGTGATGTCGCTGACGTACTGCTCGATCCGGTCGATTCCCATGAGACGATCGGCCAGATCGCCGATCTCGTAGCGCCGAAAAAACGAGGCGGGCAAGGCGAGCAGACGCTCCATGACCGCCGACTGCAGCGTCGAGCCTACCTGCGCCTGGAGGCGCACGATCGTCAGACCGCGGACGATTTCGGTTGTCGCCGCGGTCAGCGCGATTGCCAGCAGCGCGAGACCCATGGTCAAAAGCTGCGGGCGCATCGCTCCCGGAATGAGCGTTCCATACAGGATCGCCGTTGCCAGCGGCACCATGCCCGCGAGGATTCCGCCGGCGAAGCCGAACGCGAGGATCTGCAACCCGTCGACCCCGCTGTGGCGAAGTCCGAACCGTAAGAGATCCCAGACGCCGATCGCGCGCGCGGGGAACGGGCGCAAAAATGCATACGCGGAACTGTCGAGCTCGCCGGCGATCGTTGCGTCTACGCGCACCGGCTCGAAATCCTGCGCCGGATCTCGCATCACGTACCGGGCGCGACCGTAGTGCGGCAGCAGCGCTACGGGTTGAAGTTTCGGGCCACGAAAGGCGAGGAGCGGCCCGTGCTCGCGTTTCTGCCAGCCCCCGCGCAACCGAACCTTTCGGATCGAGATGCGCGATTCGAGCGCGATGGCTTGCACCGCCGCTTGCGGGTCGCTGTTTGATTCACGCGGTGCGACGATCTTGATGTGGTCGGCTTGTGCGACGATGCGCGCCGCCGCGACGATCGGATCGTCGCCGGGATGAATCGCTAAGCGGTCTCGCTCGAAGAGGTGCGTCGCTTCCTCGAGGCCGCCGCGCAGCGCGCGTTCGTCGAACGTCTGGGTTGCACGGCGCATCGCATCGCGACGACGGTCGCCTTCGGCCGCCACCACCTCCCACCGTTTCCAGAACGCAGCGTGCGCAACGTCGAGGGAGTGCGCGACCTCGCTTGGATGCACGTCCGCGCTTCCGAGCACCTCAATACGGACCGGGCCGTCGGCGCGCAAAGTAAAACACCCGTGGATCGCAATGACTCCGGTTTGCGCGTCGCACGGATGGTTCTCCAGAAGGTGCCCTTGGCCGCTTGAAACGCGCACGTATGCGAGCCGGTGCGACGCGTGGGCCTGCTCCCCGGGAGCCAGCTCGAGTGGCTTGGGAGGTTCGACCGGTCGCGCGCGTTGCAGGTCCAGCACTATCGAATCGCCGACGAGCGTGGCAAGATATCGGCGCAAGGCTTCATCGCGTTGCATCGGTTCGGCTGCGGCCAGGTCCCAAGGCTCCAAAACGGTCGGAACCACGCCGACCGCGATCAGCGCCAGCTTCGTCCCGTTCGAAACAAACGACGTGCCGAGCACGATCTCGCCCGGACGCGCAGCACCGAGAAAGGACCGCCGTCCCGACGGACGTCCGTCGGCATCGAGCTCGACGACAAACACTGCCGCTTCGCCCGAACGAACGCGGTAGGCCTGTGCCGGTGTCTCCAGCACTTCGATATCATCGCCGGCGATGCGGACCTCGCGCGTCTGCACTACTGCGACCTCACCAGCGAGAGGTAGCGCCCTTGCCGCTCGACGAGCTCATCGTGCGTACCGCGCTCGGCAATCGTGCCGCCGTCGAGCACCAGAATTTCGTCGGCGTCACGAATCGTGCTCAAGCGATGCGCGACGATCAGGCAGGCGCAGCCGCGCCGGCGCAGGCTTTCGTCGATCAGGAACTCCGTGAGCGGATCGAGGGCGCTCGTTGCTTCATCCAACACGATCAACGCGGGGTCCCGGACGAGCGCGCGCGCGATTTCTAGACGCTGACGCTGCCCGCCGCTGAAGTTGATGCCGCCCTCGGCCATCGTCGCTTCGTACCCTTGGGGCCGGCCGGTGACGTCGGCGTGGATGCACGCATCACGAGCGGCGCGCTCGATGGCGGCATCGGAGATTGCGGGATCCCACAGCGTCAGATTGCTGCGCACGGTGCCCGGAAAAAGCGAGATCTCTTGATCGACGAACGCGATGTCGGTCGCAAAAATGGCGGGGTCGATCGCTTCGCGCTCGACGCCGTCGAAGAGCACCTGTCCCGACCACGGTACGAATAAACCCGAGACGAGCTTGCCGATCGTCGATTTCCCGCTGCCGGACGGGCCGACGAGTGCGACGCGGCGCCCGGGCGCGATGGCGAAGGAAATGTCGCGCACGGCCGGCGGCCCGTGTTTACTATATCCAAACGACACGTCGCGCAACTCGAGCTTGCCCTCGAGCCGCACGCGCTCGACCCTCGCCGTCTCACGCCGCGTGTCGAGCGGATAGCGCAAGACGTCTTCAATGCGCCGCACGTCGCCGTCCATCTCTTGCACGTCCGCGCCCAGTTCCACGAACGTTGTGAACGGCGCGATGAAGAGCTGCATCAAGAGCGCGTAGGCAAATAGCGTTCCGACCGAGATAGCGCCGTCGATTACCCGCAAGCCGCCCAGCGTCAAGATTGCCGTGATATTGATGGTCACGAGGAGGCGCGGGACCGCATTGAGCACTTGAGACGGAACGGCAAATCGCTGGCGTGCATTGATGACGCGCGCTTGGCGTCCCAGCCACTTCATGAAGAAGGTATACTCGGCGCCGCCCGATTTGAGCGTTTCGATCCGCTCGAGTCCAGAGACGGAGCTGCCCAGCAGTTGCGCTTCTTCTTGCAGCAGCGAGGCGTTGGCGTCGGACCTCCGGCGAGCGACGATTCGAAGCGCGAGAATGTTCAGCGCGGCGATTGCAACCGATACGATCGCCAGAAAGCGATCGTAGCGCGCCATCAACAACAGATAAAAGATGGCCGCCACCACGCCGATCGCACTCGCGGCCAGCCGGCTCGAGAGCAGCTCGGCAATGCGGTCGCAAATCGCGACGCGATTGGCAACCTCCGCCGGCGAGCGTTGCGCGAAGAACGTCATCGGCAAATGCAGGCAGTGCCAAAGCATTCGGCTGGCGTTCGCGAGCGCAAGCTTGGCCTGCATGCGAAGGATCGCGTTCTCTTGCAGCTCGAGCAGTGCGGCTTGAAGCGCGATGCTCGCGACGATGCCGAGTGCGATCCATACGACCCAGCCGTAGCTCTTGCCGACCATGACCTCGTCGATGAACGTCTTCGTCAGCGTCGGCAGCGCGATGCTCGGCAAGACGAGCGCCAAGCCGGCGAGGATGACGAAGAGAACGGCGCCCCACGAACCCGTGAGCTGCGCGCGCAGAATGCTCGTCGTCGCCGGCACGTCGTTGCTCGGCTTGAACTCCGGACCCGGCGAAAACGTCAGGCAGACGCCGGTATACGCGCGATCGAACTCTTCCCAATCGCAGATACGCCGGCCGCCGGCAGGGTCGTTGAGGATCGCGCCGTCCTTGGTGAAGCCTTCGACGACGACGAAATGATAGAACTGCCAAAAAACGATGAACGGCGGAGCCAGCTTGCGCAAATCGTCGACATCGTATTTGTAGCCGTGCGCCTCGAGGCCGTACGAGCGCGCCGCTCGCAGCAGGTTACCCGCCGAGCTTCCGTCGCGCGTAACGCCGCAGCCGACGCGCAGCTCCTCAAGCGGCACGTGGCGTCCATAATAACCGAGAATCATTGCAAGCGAAGCGGCGCCGCATTCCACCGCTTCCATTTGAAGTACCGTAGGGGTACGACAGGCCTTGACCTGGCCGTCGTGCAGGGCGCCGTTGCGGCGCGGCACGAAATCGCGCAGCTTCATTCCTGCGTTTGCGGAAGCACGAACGAGATCGGTG
>JAFAHB010000232.1 GCA_019237435.1 Vulcanimicrobiota bacterium | reverse complement strand
TTGTGAACCGAGACGAAATTCATCGATTCGTGCCACTCGCCTTCGCTGGTCGTACCGTCGCCGCAGGTCGCTAGTACTACGCGCCCGGTTTCCCCGCGATATTTGATCGCGTACGCAGCGCCGACCGCGTGCGGAAGATGCGCCGCGAGGATCGACGAGAACGACATCAGGCCGATCGCCTTTGCCGAATAATGATTGGGGAACTGCCGACCGCCGTTGTGGTCGGTCGCGCGAGCGAAGATCGAAAGCATGATCTCGTAGGGAGTCAGCCCGATTCCCAAACAGAGACCGAGGTCGCGATAGTACGGAGCGAGGATATCGCGGCCGCGACTGAATGCCATCGCGGCGCCGGCTTGCAGCGCTTCGTGGCCTTCGCTGCCCAGCGCGAACGGGACTTTGCCTTGCCGGTTGAGTTGGAAACCGCGATTGTCGAGCTGACGCTGCAGCAGCATGTTGCGAAATATCGCGCGCAGCTGATCGTCGCTCAACCCATGCCGCTCGAGAGTGCCGCTCGCGGTGTCCGTACTAGCCATATAGCGTCCCCCTTAATAGCGCGGCACTATCGCGCCTCGCTTGGCGCTGCACTTCGCTTTCGGCACTTGCTCCGCAGCGCCGAAATCTCCGTTGCGCGCCCCCGCACCGACTTCGCGGTGCGGGCCCCCCCTTATATCCAAGCCTCAAAGCCATCGACGTAAACGCGCTCGTAAAGGTCTCGAGCCGCCGGATAGGCCATGGCCTCGGCGCGGTCGGTCGCATCGTTCGCCTCTTCGAGGACGGCGCGCTTCAATGCTTCCGCGTCGTCCACCGTCAGGACCGATTGCGCGATGAGCAGGCGCTCGAAGCACGGGACGGGGTCGTCCTTGCGACGTCGCTCAACTTCGTCGCGCGACCGGTAGCTTCGATCGTCGTCGTCGGTGGTATGCGCTAAGAAGCGGTAACATTTCGCCTCCACGAGACTCGGTCCGTCGCCCCCGCGCGCCCGGGCCAGCGCCTCGCCGACCGCCGCATAACATGCGATGGGGTCCATTCCATCGACGACCGACCCGGGTAACCCGTAGCCTTCCGCGCGCCGGTGCACGTCGGGCTGGCCCATCTGCTTGTCGAGCGGCGTTGAAATCGCCCATTCGTTATTCTCGCAGAGAAAGACGATCGGCAACTCGTGCACCGCGGCGAAGTTGATCGACTCATGCCACTCGCCTTCGCTGGTGGCACCGTCTCCAAAGGTAGTGAGCACCGCACGCCCGCGCTCACCGCGGTATTGCAGCGCGTAAGCCGCGCCGACCGCATGCGGAAGCTGGGCGGCAATCACGGAGCTGATCGTCTGCAGACCGAGGCGCCGGCTCGCGTAATGGTGTGGAAACTGGCGGCCGCCGGAATGGTCGGCCGCCCGGGCGAAAAGCGACAGGAGCACCTCGTACGGGGTTACGCCGATTCCCAGTGCGAGCCCGAGGTCGCGGTAATAGGGAACCAAAATGTCTTTGCCGCGAGCGAACGCCATCGCAGCACCGGCTTGCACGCCTTCGTGTCCTTCGCTTGCCGACGCAAACGGAATCTTTCCTTGCCGATTGAGTTGGAAGCCGCGGTTCTCGAGCGTTCGCTGCATCAACATCGTGCGGAGCATCGCGACGAGCTGTTCGTCGCTCAATCCGTGACGCTCAAAAGCGATTGGCGAAACCTTCGGCGCCGTCATCATTCGTACTCGCTTGTCGCCGCCGCGAAATCCTGCGCCGAAGGTAGCCGGGGGGCTGAGCCCAAAACAACGAGGCCATGCTCGTTAGAGCCGGGGCGTGAGCGTAAGTCAGGCCGTCCAGTATCGGCGTCACTTTCATTCGCATCCCGAGCTCTCGATGCAGGAGCACGACACGGCGGCGTTCATCGAACACGAGCTGCGAGGATTCGGATTCGACGAAATCCGCACCGGCGTCGGAAAGACCGGCGTCATGGCAACGCTTTCCGGGGGCAAGCCGGGCCGCGTAACGCTCTTACGCGCCGACATGGATGCGCTGCCCGTTGAGGAGCTCGACGAGGCGCCGTATCGCTCGACCGTTGCGGGCGTGATGCATGCGTGCGGGCACGACGGGCACATGGCAATTCTCTTGGTCGCCGCACGGGAGCTGAGCGCGCGCCGATCGGACGTTCCGGGCAAGCTCGTGTTCTGCTTTCAGCCCGGCGAGGAAGGTCACGCGGGCAACAAGCTGATGATCGATGATGGAGCGCTCGAGAATCCGCACGTCGACCGCACGTTCGCGCTACACCTCTACAGCGGGCTCGATGCCGGCAAGGTAGGCGTCCGCGACGGCGCCTTTTTCGCTTCATCGGATCGATTCGATATCGAGCTCATCGGCCAAGGCGGTCACGGAGCGATGCCCGAGAAGGCCGTCGACCCGATCGTTGCCGCGGCCGAACTCGTGCTGCTGTTGCAGACGATCGCGAGCCGCGAGGTCGCGCCGCGTCAGCCCGTCGTCGTGACGGTTGGTTCGCTGCACGCCGGCACGACCTTCAACGTCATTCCGGATCGCGCACACTTGCAGGGCACGGCGCGCGCGTTTGATGAGAGCGTGCGACAGGAGCTGCCCGAGCGGATCGAGCGGATTATCGCCGGACTCTGCAGCGCGCTGCGGTTGGAGTACCGTTTCGCCTACCACAGGATCTATCCGCCGACGGTCAACGATGCGGCGATCAACGCAATCGTGCGCGAAACGGCCGCACGCGTCGTGGGGGCGGCGAACGTCGTCGATCCGCACGATATCGTCATGTGGTCGGAGGATATGTCGTTCATGCAGCAGCAGCGGCCCGGCGCATACTTTTTGATTGGCGCACGGGGTCCGCATGCGCGCGAACCGCATCATAGCGCGCGTTTCGACATCGACGAGCGTGCGCTGCAGATCGGCGTCGAGATGATGGTGGCGCTGGGATTGCATGAATAGCGCGGCGAGCTCCGACGTTCGCCGCTACGTCATTATAGGCAACGGTTTTGCTGGAACGACCGCCGCCGAGCAGCTTCGCAAGCACGATCCTGCCTGCGATATCACCCTCTTCGGGGACGAACCCTATACGCTTTACAACCGGATCTCGCTTCCGCCGATGCTGCGCAGGCAAATCCCCGAAGAGAAAGTGATGATTCGTAACCTAGCCTGGCACGAGCAGCATCGCATCACGCTGCACCTGCGCACGCACGTCGAACGGGTCGTTCCCGACGAGCGAGTCGTAGAGGCCGGTGGCAACTCTTATCCCTACGATGCGCTGCTCATCGCGACGGGCGGCCGTCCGAACCCAACCGGAAAGCCTGGTGCGGACGGGGCCGCCAATCTTTTTGCGTTTCAGTACTTAGACGACACGCGCGCCATCTCGAAACAGATCGATCGCAGTCGCGCCGCGGTCGCGATCGGAGGCTCGTTCATCGCCTACGAGCTTGCCGAAGCGTTCGCTTCCCGCGGAATGGAAACGCACTGGCTGATGCGCGGCCCCCGAGGCTTGCACCGGATCATCGATGAGGATGCGGGAGCGCTCCTCCACGAAGCCGCGCGAGCCGACGGCGTACACATGCACTATGGTGAAGAGGTCGACAGTTTCGTCCGGTCCAACGGCGTCGTCACGAAAGTGCGCACGACCAATGGTAAAGAGATCGAAGCCCAGTGTTACGCCTACGGATTCGGCCTTGCGATGAACACCGAAATCTGAGACGGCTCCGGCATCGAGACCAGCAAGAACGGCATTCTC
>JAFAHB010000182.1 GCA_019237435.1 Vulcanimicrobiota bacterium | reverse complement strand
TGGGATTGGCGTTGATGCCGAGCTTGTGTTCGATGCTCGCGCAGACGACGTCGTTGCGCTCTCCGAGAGAGCCATCCTCGTTTACCAAGAATTTCGGCACGATGAAGAGCGAGATGCCTTTCGTGCCCTCGGGAGCATCGGGTAATCGAGCGAGCACTAAGTGAATGATATTCTCGGCCATGTCGTGCTCGCCGAAGGTGATGAAAATCTTGGTTCCCGTGATGCGATGGTGCTCGCCGTCGGGCACGGCGCGCGCCCGCACTTGGGCCAGATCCGAGCCCGCTTGCGGCTCGGTCAAGCACATCGTGCCGGTCCACTTGCCCGACACCAGGTTCGGAATGAAACGCTGCTTCTGCTCGTGGGAACCGACCAACTCGATCGCCTCGATCGCGCCTTGATTGAGCAGCGGCCCGTTCGCAAAGCCGATGTTCGCCGCGTTCCACATCTCCAGCGTGGGCCCGAGCAGAATCTGCGGGAGACCCTGACCGCCGTACTCCGAAGGCACGGGGAGCCCGATCTACCCGGCCTCCGCAAACTTCTTATACGCCTCTTTGAAGCCCGGCGGCGTCGCGACGTCGCCGTCGGTCCACGTGCACCCCGTCTTGTCGCCGACCCGATTGAGCGGGTCGAGCACGCCCGCGGCGAACGCGGCCGCTTCTTCGAGCACCGAGTCGAGCACGTCAAGCGTCTCCTCGCAGCCGGGGAGTGCGCCGATCTGCTCGATTCCGGCCAGTTCACGCAGGGCGAACTGCATGTCGCGCAGTGGGGCTCGATAGACGCTCATCGCTTCTCCTTCTAAAAGCGCGTTGCACGTTGCGCAACGCTTCGGCGCTGCGCCTCGCTTCCGAGACTTTCGCCCTCGGAAACTCGGCTCCGCGCCCCCACGCTTACTATCGCGGCGTGGGACCCCCAGCGCCCCCCGGCGCCCAAACGATCGCAAGCATTGGCGCGCCTTAAAGCTGATAAATCATATAATATTAAAAATAATAGTCAAGCGGTACGCGGGCGGCGCTTCCCGCCGGCCGTTGGGAAGTTAGAAGTTGTATAAAACACCTGGCCTGCTTGCGAGCAACCGTGCCGCGGCAGCGTATCCTACTCGTACACATCGCCAACCGCTTCAAGGAGATAACGACTACCGATGTTCTTGATGTCAGTGCTTCTATCAGCGATTACATTCGCTCCCGCGATGGCGCCGCGTGACACGGGCTCGATCGGGGGCTACGTTCAAGGCGACGTCATCTCGCCCGACAAGACGTGCAAACCGGGTGACATCTGCGCGAAAGCCTCGATGCCGTCACCCCGCAACGGATGCTTCTTCAACAACTTCTGGAACAGCACTAAAGGCGGGACGCCGTTGACCATCGACGTGACGGAAACCGGCAAGAGCGGCAGCCCCGTCTACATCTATTGGGTTAACGCGACGAATATCGCCATCGCGATTACAGGAAAGGCCTACGCCAACTTCTATTGCCCGAGGCTCTAAGGCTTCGGCGTTTGCTTAATCGGCCGCGGCTCTGTAACCCGCGGCCGATTTCTGCTTACCGCCAAGTCGGCGATTGGCTCAATAGCATAGACCGCCGCATCGACGGGCGCGAAACAAGGATGGAACGCGCTTTAGCGGTCTCGAGCATAAGATGGACGGGCGGTTTTCAGGCCTCGACGCGAAAATTGACCGGCTCTCGTGGCGCATGACGGCGCTGATCGTCGGGACCTGGATCTCCTTCATGGCGTTGCTTTTGCTGCACCACTAGGACTCTTCACTCCGTAATCTTCAGGGTCGTTCCGGCGCTACGGCCGAACTGCTCGGGCGCATCTTGCAGATACGCGCGGGCGCCGGGCCATGCAAACTCGCCGGGCGTCACGGAGCGCACGAGATAATGCAGGTCGTAGACTCCCGGCTCGAGATGCTGCGCGTACGCCATCACGCGATCGCGATACAGCCGGCTTGCATCGATCTGCCAGCTATTGCTCTGTGGAACGATCGCCTGCAGCGTCGTGCGGAAGCTCGTGTCGACGGCTTCGAACCCGGCGGGCAACGGATCCTCGATGATGAGGCGATCGACCGGATGATCGACGATTACACGAACGCCGACGTCGAAAGCGCGGCCCGCCGCAACTGAAACCGGCAACGCCGTTGTGAAGTCCATCGTCGCGACCGGCGCCGCGCTCGTTGAAGACGTCGCGACGCTTGGATCGCTCAACGTACGAACGACGCGGAACGCCGCAAGCTCGCCCGGCGCGTTCGGCGGAACCGGATAGGTATAGAGAACGATGAAGTGCGTGACAGCTTGCGACGCGATTCGGAGCTCGCTCGCGTGGAGTTGAGAGGCGGGAACGGTGAAGGTTTGAGATGATGCCGTCGCGCCGAAGCGCGCAGTACCGATCGCGCGGTCTCCGGCAATCGCCGTCGCGGTAACCGGCATCAGCCGTTCATTGGCCGCGTACGCGCTTAGCGCGGTGACCGCCGACGCCGTATCGTCCGCGGTCGCCCAACCGCACTTGCACTGCTGCGCGACCAAGGCGCGCACGGCGCCGTCGAGCCGCTCCGCCGGGGCGTGGCGCTCGAGCAACAGCTGAAGCATCTGAGCCTGGGCATCGACCATCGAGCCGAGCCATCCCCAGCGCGTCGAGACGTTGGCAACGGCGTAGCGGCCGGTGACGTAGAGCGTGGCTTGCAGCCGATCCGCCATCGATGCACCCGTCGCTTGCCATCCCGGCGCGTGCAGTAAGTAGCGTGCCAGCCGAATCTGCGTTGCGCTGTCGAAGTCCGACGACTTCGCGACGATATCGGCCAGAAAATCGGTGCGCGGCCCGCCTCGACCGGCAAGCGCCCACAGCGCTTCGAAGCGAAGCTGCGCTTTGCAGAGCGGGTCCGGCGCACACCATTTAAAGATGCCGGGGTTCGCGAGCGCTCGGTTCATGAACGTCGTAGCGGCTGAGAGCGCGCTCGTATCGACGCTCACGCCGTGCGCACGAGCGAAGTTCAGCGCGTCCAGTACGGCGGCCGTTGCAAACGGATCGCTCTCGTTATCGTTTGGAAACCCGCCGAACCCGCCGTCACCGCGCTGAAGCGAGAGGAGCTGCCCGAGGCTCGCCGCGATTGCCACAGTCGGATCGAACGCAAGTTTCAACCGGTACGGGCCGCGTAACCGTTGGAGCGCGCTTGCAATGATCAGCCGAGAGGCGACGTCGTCGGCCAACGGAAAGGCTTCGGCGCTCATGACGCGTTCGGACGGCGTTACGAATTGCGGAACGACGGAGTTCGCAAGCGTCACACGCAGCGTACCGCCGTTGTTCAGCGCAATCGGGATCGACGCTTGGCCGCGGGCGACACCGCTTTCAATTACGGCGTCGGTGCTGGCACGGTCGAGGGCCGAAAACGGGACGCGGAACGCATCGCTCGCAGCGCCCAGTCTGGCCTCAGCCTGCACCGTCGTCGGCTGCGGCGTACCGACGACGACGGGGAAGCGAAATGCCTGCATCCCGGTTGACGCTTGTTGCGTGCCCTGCTGCGATTGCGGAGTTCCATGCGCGAACGCGAGTGCGCCGCTCAGCTGCAGGACGAAGTCGAGCGCCCCGGGGGCGCCGGTCTGGTTCCCTACCGAAAGACCGAGATCGAAGCGATCGCCGGGCCGCGCAAACTGTGGCACGAGCGGATTGATCATCAAAGGCTGGTTCGAGATGAAGGTCGCATCGGCGGTTGTGAATTGAGATCGGTTTTGCGCGATTGCAACCGCCATGACTCGCCACGTCGTCAAATCGTCGGGCATCGTGAAATCGGCAGCGGCGCGACCCGCGCCATCGGTTCGCAGAACGCCGTAGTACGCCAGCGGCTGAAAGTTCGCGCGCACGCGCGTGCTCGCCGCGCCCGCAAGATAGCCGCCCCCGTAACCAAAGCCTTTTTCCAGCGGCGCCGTCAGCGTTTTCAGCGTCACGTTCTCGCGGTTGTCGGCGAAGATCGTCGCAATCGGTTGCACCGCGAAGATCGTCTGCACCAAATCTGGAAGCCGATAACCCGAGAGCTGCAAGATCGCATCGTTGACCACCATCGCCACAACCTCGCCGGCCGCGGCCGCGCCGTTGCGATTTTTGACGGCAAAGGCAACGTGCTGCTTCCCGCCGGGGCGTACGGTTGCGTTTTGCGGCGCGATCGTCACCTTGAGATAGCGATCGGCGAGATCGACGTTGAAGGAGGCGAGGCCGGTCAAAGCAAGCCTGGTGTCGCCCTTCGACAAGCTCACACCAAGCTTTCCGCGACGCACCACAACCGCCTCGACGGCGGCGTTCGGCAACATATCGGGAGTCACTTTGAAGTTGACTCGCACGGCGCCGGTCACGCCGCGCATCGTCGTTCTATAGATAGCCTCGCTACGCACGACGGCAAAGTAGACGTCGCCGCGCCCGAAAGGCGATGCGACGAGCGCGGTCGCCGTGTCGCCGATGTTATATTGCTTCTTGTCGAGTTTCACGGCGACGGCGTTGGGGTCGCTCATCCCCCAGTCGGCCTCGCCGGGGCCGAAAGCGAAAACCTGAATGCTGCTTGCGCTCGCCGCGCTTCGCGCACCGCCGAAGTTGGCGAAGATGCGAAACGGTCCGGCGTCGCTTGGAGTAAGATTCACCGAAACCGGTTGATCGCCCGACGTCGTATCCGCGCTTGCAATCGTAGCGTACTTAACCGATTGCACGGCGTTTTCACCGCCCTCGACTTCCTGGGTCGCCGCGACGTACGTCATCTTCTGCAATTCGAAATGCACCGCACGCCCGGCAATGGATTTGCCGTCGGCATTGGTAACGATGACTTTAATAGGCATCGGCGAGCCGGCTTTACCTACCGCGTCGGAAGCCAACCCGATCACCGCGTCCGACGGCAGCGCGATAAAGCTCTTGGAGTCGGAGACCGACAGGTTTGAAACGTCGCTGGTTTCCATGTCGACCCGGTACGTCATCGGGAAGGGAAGATCGCGCGGAACGCCGACGTCGAGCGACGTCGTGCCGTCTGGATCGAGCGCCAGATCGC
>JAFAHB010000254.1 GCA_019237435.1 Vulcanimicrobiota bacterium | reverse complement strand
CGATCGAATCGGCAATTGCTCGCGTTTGAATCTTCGAGCGTCCCGTAACGATCGCAAAGGTGTCGGCGAGAATCGTGCGGCCGCTCACGTCGAGCACCGCGAACGCCTCGGCCTTTTTGTCGTGGGCGCTTTCGCGCACCACGTCGATCAACTCGCGGATGCCGGAACCCCCGTGCGCTTTTGGGCGTGATGAATCGCCGTCAGCCGCATCGTCTCTTTCGTCGCGCCGCGCAGATCGCGAAGCGCGCGGTCCCAAAGCTCGGCGCGTTCGGCGAATTTCCGATGCGGCTCGAGCGAGTCGGCGAGATAAACGACGCAGTCGAGGTCCGACATGCTTTCATCGCCCAGCGTATGCTTCTCGATTGCGGAAAGCACCTCCGGGTCCTCGACGCCGAACTGTTCCCGCGCCAAGGCGGCTCCGAGCCGCGCGTGAAGCAGCGTGGGATGCTCGCGCTCCGCCGCTCCAATCGAAAACCCGCGCGATTCAGACTCGGCCACTAGCCGCTGCGGCGAGTAGAGGCGCGCGAGATCGTGCAGCATGCCGGCGAGGCGCGCCTTACGCCTGTCGACCCCGTGAACTCGAGCCAGCAGGTCCGCGCAGCGGGCGACGCGCACGCTGTGAGCGTACCGGTGCTCCTGACCGACGTGCTCGCGAACCTTACGCGCCAGTTCCGTAAACGTCACTCGCTTTCGATGCCGCCCTCGACCCGCGCGCGCAAGACGCGCAGCCGGTTGCGATAGAGTTCGCTGCGTAAGCTGCCGGCCCACATGATGAGGGCGCTCTCGTTGTCGTCGGTATAGTAGCCGGTACGCATGGTTACGGTCGTGAAGCCGTACTTGCGATAGAGCCGCTGGGCGACCGCGTTGCTCTCGCGCACCTCGAGCGTGATCCAAGCCGCGCCACGATCGACGGCTTCGTCAATCAAACGCAGCAGCAGCACTTCGCCGAAGCCCCGGCCACGGTACTCCGGGTCGACGGCCAGCGTCGTGACGTGCGAATCTTCGAGAATCACCCAAATCCCGCCGTACGCGACGACGCGACCGTCGTATCGCCCGACGAAGTAATGCGCGAGCTTATTCGTGCTGAGCTCGTTATAGAATGCGTCGGATGGCCAGACCGTCGAGAACGACGCGCGCTCGATGCGCGTCACTAATGCGACGTCCGCCGTCGCCATCGGCTGAATCGTAAGTCCGCTGGGCCGCCGCTCCGGCCTGTCGAGCTCCATTTTCATGGTGGTAATGAAGCCCTAAAAAATCGGCTGTTTGGCCGCGGGAAGTTCGCCGTAGTCGGCGCGTACTTCGTGCAGGCTTACGGCAGGATCGCGCGTCCCCGCCGCCACAGCAGCGGCCGCTGCGGCTGGCGTCACGGCGGGGTCGTAAACGCGCACGATAATAGCGCGTTCGGCGAGTGCGTCCAGCACGTCCTTCGGCGCCCCCACCACGCTCAGCGCCGCCTCGCCTCGTGCAGCGTCACCCCGAGCGACGTCACCCTGAGGCTGTCGGTTGTCACCCTGAGCCCGTCGAAGGGGGACAACCCCCGCAAGCACCTCATCGAGCACCTCGCCGATGCGACCCGACGCTCGGCGCACCGCCGAGCCGGCGCGATAACGGGCGGAGATGACGCCTGGACGGCCCACGACGACGCTGAGCACTCGGTCGAAGTTGCCGCCGTACTCCAGCAGATCGAAGGAGTCGATCGGCACGAGAGGTCGCTTCCAAACGAAAGCGAGCGACTTCGCGTATGTAATCGCGATGCGCAAGCCGGTGAAGCTGCCGGGACCGATTCCCACCGCCAGCCGCACGATCTGCGCCGGCGCGACGTGACCTCGGTGCAAGACGCTTTCGATCATCGCGAGTCCCCGCTCGAGCGCGATTGCGCCGGCCTCGCAATCCGCGGCCACGATTTGACCGTCGCGTGCGATCGCGGCCGAAAAGGCTCCCAGCGCCCCGTCCACGGCAAGAACCGTCATTGCGATGCGCGAAGAAAAAGCTTACGTGGCTCGTCTCCCGCGCCCTCAATTTCGATTTCGTACCGACGCGGCGGAATAGCCTCAGGCGCGTTGCGCCACCACTCGATCAGCGCGATCGAACGGCCGTCGAGCGCCTCTTCCAGGCCCAGCTCGACTAATTCGCGCGGATCGTCGATGCGATAGAAGTCGATGTGCTCGATCGGCGGATCGCCGTCGTAGCGGTGGCGGAACGTAAAGCTGGGGCTGGCGCTCTGATCGGAGCCGTGAAGCGCTCGGACGATGGCGCGAACCAAGGTACTCTTGCCCGATCCGACGGGTCCGCCGAGCGCTACGACGTCGCCGGGATGTAAGACGCGCGCGAAGGCGGCGGCAAATTTGCCGACGTCTTGCTCAGTGGGAAGAGTTACACGCAGTTGCATTGCAGTGGCATGAGTGTAGGTGATTATTGAACAACGATATCGTAGCGCAGGTCAACGTCGAAGATGAGATGCGAGAGAGCTATCTCTCGTATGCGATGTCGGTCATCGCGTCGCGCGCGCTTCCCGACGTGCGCGACGGTCTCAAACCGGTCCAGCGGCGCATTCTCTACGCGATGCGCGAGATGGGTCTCGACCCCAGCAAGCAGCATCGCAAATGCGCCGGAATCATCGGCGAGGTCCTCAAGAGCTACCACCCGCACGGCGACGGTTCGGTTTACGACGCGCTCGTACGCATGGCTCAAGATTTTACGCTGCGGTATCCGCTTGTGGACGGACACGGCAACTTCGGCTCGATCGATCCGGATCCGCCGGCCGCGTACCGCTACACCGAGGCGCGGCTCGCGCGCACTGCGCTCGACGTCCTGGCCGACATCGATAAAGAGACCGTTCCATTCGTTACGAATTTCGACAATCAAGGCGTCGAGCCAAGCGTTCTGCCCGGCCGCCTCCCGCAGCTGCTCGTCAACGGCTCCAGCGGAATCGCCGTCGGTATGGCGACGAACGTTCCGCCCCACAACCTCAACGAGATTGCCGACGCGATCGCAGCGCTGATCGACGACCCCAAGACGAGCGACGACGATCTCTGCGCGATCGTCACGGGGCCGGATTTTCCGACCGGCGGGACGATCTTAGGCCACGAAGCGATTCGCGAGGCCTACAAGACCGGCCGCGGCTCGATAACGATTCGCGGCAAGGCCGAGATTATCGAAGAGCGCGGCAAGCACAAGATCGTCATCACGGAAATTCCGTATCAAGTTTACAAGGGACGCATCGTCGAGGCGATCTCCGAAGCGTACGCGGAGAAACGGATCGTGGGAATTGCGCGCATGGACGACGAGTCGAATCGCAAGGGCATGCGCGTCGTCATCGAGCTGCAGAAGAGCGCGACGCCGAAGATCGTGCTCAATCAACTTTTCAAGCACACGCCGCTGCAAGCGACGTTCGGTTTCAACATGCTCGCCCTCGTCCCAGTCGCGTCGCCCCGAGCGGAGTCGAGGGGCGGCTCGGTGCCGCTGGAGCCGCAAGTGCTTACGCTCAAGCAGCTGCTCGAACACTTCATCGCCCATCGCAAGAACGTCATTACGCTGCGCACGGCATACGATCTACGCAAGGCCGAAGAACGCGCGCATCTGCTCGAAGGCTATCGCATCGCGCTCGACCACATCGACGAGGTCATCGAGATCGTGCGCGGGAGCCAAACGACCGACGAGGCCAAGGAGCGGCTGTCGAAACGTTTCGAGCTCAGCGACGTTCAGGCGCAAGCGATCGTCGACATGCGATTGCGCACGCTCGTCGGCCTCGAGCGAAAGAAGATCGAGGACGAGTATGCCGAGTTGATCAAGACGATCGCCGAGCTGCAGGACATATTGCGGAGCCCGCGCCGCATCGCGTCGATCGTCAAGAACGAAACGCTCGACGTCAAAAAGCGTTACGGCGACGCGCGACGCACGCTCGTGGAACCGGCGGAAGACGAACTTTCGATCGAGCAGATCACGCCGAACATCGACGTCGTCGTAACCTATACGGTCGGCGGGTACATCAAACGCGTCACCGTCGACACGTTCCGAACGCAAAGTCGCGGAGGCCGCGGGGTGACCGGAATCTCAAATCTCAAACGCGAGGATGTCGTGCGGAATTTCTTCGTAACCAAGACGCACGACCACGTGCTTTTCTTTACGAACTTGGGACGCGTCTATCGGTTGCGGGGGTACGAGATCCCCGACACCACCCGTCAAGCGCGCGGCACCGCGCTCGTCAACTTGCTGACGCTGCCCCCGGGCGAACACGTGACCGCCGTCTTTCCGGTTCGCCATTTCGAGGGTGAACGGTATCTCGTGATGGTGACGAGACACGGCGTCATCAAGAAGACCAAGCTGAGTGAGTTCGCCAACGTGCGGCGCAACGGCCTCATCGCGATCAATCTCGATCCCAGCGACGAGCTGCTCGCCGTCGATCTGTCGAATGGCTCGCGCGACATCATTCTCGGATCCACGCAGGGCATGGCCGTGCACTTCAACGAGAAGGACGTGCGGCCGATGGGACGCGTCGCGCGCGGCGTCAAGGCGATGACGCTCGAGAAGGGCGATACCGTCGTCGCGATGGACGTCGTCGAAGACGACCGGCGCGAAGTCTTGCTCGTGACGTCACTCGCATTCGGCAAACGTACGCCGATCGCGGAGTACCGCCATACCTCGCGCGGCGGCAAAGGCGTGAAAGCCTTTGCGAGGCAGCGCGACGACATCGGGCAGGTACTCGACCAAATTCTCGTCGCGCCCGACGATCAGGTCTTGATGATCACGTCGGGCAATCAGGTGATTCGGTTGAAAGTCGGGGACATTCGCAAGACCGGCCGCGACGCAAAGGGTGTCCGGCTGCAGCGCTTGGGTGAGGGTGACGAGGTCATCGCGATCACGAACCTCGGCAAACAAGCAAAGCAGATCACCGAGATCACAGGGGAACCGCAGCAAACGGAGTTATGATTAGGCGAGTAGCGATCCACACGGCATAACGGCGGCACGATGCCGTCATCTCGGCCGGGGAGGGTTCACATGAAACGGACTGGCCGACTCGTTGGCGGCGGGCTGAGGTCCTTGCTCTGCTTTACCTGCGTCGGTCTGTGCTTCCAGCCGTCGCTCGGGGCTGCCGCGTCCAGCTCGACCGATGTGCGGTCCGCCGATCGCATCGTCGCCGTTTCGCGGCTTTGGGGTGCCATCGAGTACTTCGATCCGGACGTCGTCGGAAATTCGGACTTCAATTGGGACGAGGCGTTCGCGAAGAATATCGGAGCGATCGAAGCCGCCGGGTCGACTGCCGAGTACGCCAACGCCGTGGAGCAAATGCTTGCTGCTCTTCATGATCCGGCGACTCGCATCGTCGCACCGGCCGCGACCGATTCTAAGCCGACGGGGCCCGAATTTACATCGCAAATGCAAAACGGCGTCGCAATCCTACGGATCGGAGACCCGGCCGCATTTGCCTCAAATAACACCGGCACGGACTCTACAGTTGACGAATTCGTGCGCGACACCGCCAACACGAAGGGGGTTATAGATCTTCGCGTGTCGCGGCCGCTCACCAGTGACGAAGCCGGCGGCATCGACAGCGTTTTGCAGCCGTATTATCGCACGCCGTTGGTTTATGGCACTATCTTCACGCCAAGCACGCTGTCGATCAAGTACCGCGGCTTGCCTTCAAGCATAGAGTCCGGTTTTTACGGCATGAGTTTCGACAACGAAACCGGGTCGCCGATCTACGGTACCGCAAAACGGGCCGTACCAATGAGTCTCGTCATCAATAAAGACAGCGAAATTCCGCCGATGCTGTTGGCGCTAATCGATGCGGGCAAGTGCCATGTGATCGTTGAAGGCGCCGGCCCGAATTTGCCGGCCTCGGTGACAGCAATTCCGTTGACGGAAGGTGTTACCGCCGTAGTGAGGTCCGCCGATTACGGCAAGACGCTCGATGTCGGATCTTCCGCGGTGACCGTGCTGCCCACAGGATCGGACCAAGAGGTTGCAATTCGGCG
>JAFAHB010000229.1 GCA_019237435.1 Vulcanimicrobiota bacterium | reverse complement strand
CGATCGAATCGTGGTGCAAGTCACCGCCGATCCCGGCGAGAGATTTTTGGACCGCATGATTCGTCTCGTCGAAGGCGCGCAGCGCCAGAAGACACCTAACGAGATCGCGCTTTCCATCTTGCTCGCGGGCCTGACGATAATTTTTCTCATCGTGGTCGCGACGCTGGCCCCGTTTTCGATCTACGCCGGTAAGCATCAGAGCGTCACGATTCTCATTGCATTGCTCGTTTGCTTGATTCCAACCACGATCGGCGGCTTGCTTTCCGCCATCGGAATTGCCGGCATGGACCGCGTCATGCAGCGCAACGTTCTGGCAATGAGCGGCCGCGCGGTGGAAGCTGCCGGCGACGTGGACACGTTGCTGCTCGACAAGACCGGAACGATCACGTTGGGTAATCGCCAAGCGGTCGAAATCGTAACCGCCGCCGGAATCGATGCGAAGGACGCGGCGCGAATTGCTTACCTGTCGTCGTTGGCCGACGAAACGCCCGAAGGCCGCTCCATCGTCACCCTCGCGCAGCAAGCCGGATCCCGCAATGGCGCGGCGCCCGTAGGATCGGTCTTCGTTCCGTTCAGCGCCTACACGCGCATGAGCGGCCTCGACCTTGCCGACGGAACGAAAATTCGTAAAGGTGCTCCGGACTCGGTGCTCGCGTGGGTTCGCGAGTCGGGCGGAACGCCGTCGAACGAACTCGCCCCCGTGATCGAGCGCATCGCTCGGAGCGGCGGAACGCCGTTGCTGCTGGCGCGCAATACGCTCGTCGTAGGCGTCATCTATCTCAAGGACATTCTCAAGCCGAACATGACCGAGCGCTTCAATCGCTTGCGCGCGATGGGAATTCGAACCGTCATGATCACCGGCGACAATCCGCTGACGGCGGCGACGATAGCCAAAGAAGCGGGCGTGGACGATTTTCTCGCTGAGGCGACGCCCGAAACGAAGATGGATTTGATCAAACGCGAGCAGACCTCCGGCCGGCTCGTCGCCATGACGGGCGACGGCACCAACGACGCTCCCGCGCTGGCGCAGTCCGACGTCGGCGTTGCGATGAACTCCGGTACCCAGGCAGCAAAAGAGGCGGCGAACATGGTCGATTTGGACTCCGATCCCACAAAACTGATCGAGATCGTGGAGATCGGTAAGCAGCTGTTGATGACCCGCGGTTCGCTAACGACGTTCTCCATCGCCAACGACGTGGCGAAGTATTTCGCGATTCTCCCGGCGATGTTCGCGACGGCTTACCCCGCGATGGCGGCGCTCAACATCATGCGCTTGACGACGTCGCAGAGCGCAATTCTGTCAGCGGTGATTTTCAACGCACTCATCATCGTTGCTCTGATCCCGCTCGCTTTGCGGGGCGTGCGCTACGAGCCCAAGGGCGCAAACCGCGTTCTGTTCGAGAACGTGATGCTTTACGGCGTCGGCGGCATCATCATTCCGTTCATCGGGATCAAGCTCATCGATATGATTCTCGCCGCGCTTCATCTCACGTAGAGGTCGACGTACATGATTAAACATCTCGGTACGGCGCTGCGGGTCACGATCGTCTCAATCGTGCTCTTGGGTTTCATCTATCCGCTAGCGATGACCGGCATCGCCCAAGCGCTCTTCCCGCGGCAAGCTAATGGCTCGCTCGTCGCGGTAAACGGAAAGATCGTCGGTTCGTCGATCGTCGGGCAGCTCTGGACGAAGCCACAATACTTCCACGGCCGGCCGTCGGCCGCCGGAAAAGGCTACGATCCGACGTCGACAGGTGGAACCAACCTAGGCCCGACGTCGAAAAAGCTCATCGATGCGACCAAGGCGACGATTGCGGCGCTCAAAAAGGAGAACCCGGACGCGAGCGGTCCTCCGCCGATGGATCTCGTAACGTCGAGCGGCAGCGGCATCGACCCTGATATCACGCCCGAGGCCGCGTATTGGGAGGCGCCTCGCGTCTCGAAGGCGCGCCAGATGAGTCTCGCGGCAGCCGATGCGCTCATTGCGCAACATACACAGGGAAGGACGTTTGGTTTTCTCGGCGAGCCGCGCGTCAACGTGCTCGAGCTCAACCTCGCGCTCGACGGGATAAAGCCTTAGTCATCGTCGCGCTACTCCTCGGAAGAAAACCGGTCGGCGCCGGCGCGGGACGGCATGAGCACGAGTAGCTCCCGCGCGCCGGCGTCGACCAGCCGGCGCGCAAACGAAGGACGCTGCAGCCAGCGCGGTGCGCGGAGGGCTCCGGCTAATGCGATAGTCGTCTCGGGCCGCGAGCGCGCGATTTCGATGAGCCGCTTGGGGACGTCCTCGGCAATCTCGTCGATCCACTCTGCGTTGGTTTTGCGAGCTTCCGTGCGCAGCTTTTCGACGATCGCGGGGGCGGCGCGCGCGCCGGGCCGTACGACGTGGGCGATGGCGATTTCTATGGCGAGGCGAGCGGCGATTCGATTCGCCCGCGCGATGAGCGGCATATCGATTTCGCGCGAACCTACCGCGAGCAGGATGCGCTCGAAGGGCGATGCGATGCGCTCTCGGTGCCGTGCCCGCAGCGCTTCCCGCAGGGCCAGCTCGCGCAGCGCGAAGAGATTTTCGGTGCGAAAGAAGTTCGCTAGCGCGGATTCAATCTGGTTCGGCGGATAAATCTTACCCTCGCGCAGCCGTTGACGCAGCGTTTCAGGCGTGACGTCGATGAGGATGACGTCGTCTGCAAGCGTGAGAATGCCGTCGGGCAACGTTTCTCGCACCACGGTGCTGGTGAGCCGCAAGACCGTGTCGCCCAGACCTTCCAGGTGTTGAATGTTCAGCGTCGTGATGACGTCGATTCCGGCGCGAAGGACCGCCAGCACGTCGAAAAAGCGCTTTGGCGCCAGCGAACCAGGGGCATTGGTGTGGGCGAGCTCGTCGATCAAAGCGACTTGCGGTTTTCGCGCCATCAGCGCGTCGCGATCGAACTCGCGGTAGGTGATTCCGTTTGCGCAGATGATCTTCGGCGGTACGATTTCCAGGCCGTCGAGCAACGCCGCCGTTTCCTTTCGGCCATGCGTTTCGACGAATCCGACAACGACGTCGACGCCTTCGGCTTTGAGCTGATGCGCGCGATCGAGCATCGCGTACGTCTTTCCCGCACCAGCAGCGGCTCCAAGATAGACGGTGAGTTTGCCGTATCCCACGCGCAGGCGGTCCCCCGTCGTATGCGAGTACGGCGACCGTACGGGATTTTCTCCCAAGTACGTATGGCCCGCGCCGACGATGAAAGGAGCGTACGGCAGAGGCCGGTTTGCGAGTCTTGCCGCGATTCGACCGTTTGGAAGAGCGACGAGCGACGCGCGTAACGCATCGCCCGGCGTTTGCGCCGGATCGGCCGTCTCGTGGAGCAATTCCCCGCCAAGCTCGCGCGCCATGCGCTCTAACGTGGCGCACTCCACGCCGTAGGTCGGCACGACTTCGAGCCCCAGGTCGAGCGCTTCGGCGACGGCCGCGGTGCGCTTGAGATACGGCGCAGCATCGACATTGGGATAGACAAACGCGGCTGCCATCGAGGTGCGTCCAGCCCGCACGACCGGCAGCGTCAGATTATCGATCGTGCGTAGAAGCAGCTCGCGCAACATGTAAAGAGTCTGCTCTTTGAAAGCTCCGCTCAGCGCGCGGTCGATGTCTTGCTCGTTGACGATTTTTCCCGCTTTGACCCGGCTTTGAAGAAGGCGAGGGGAAACGTCGAGCGCGACGACCTCGTCCGCGGACTGCAGAAATGAGAGCGGGACGATTTCGCGGACCGGATAACCGATGAGCGCCTCGGCGGTCGGCGCGACGGTTTCGAGATGCGCGATATTGAAAGCGCCGATGACGCCGATTCCGTTTTCCTTGAGCGCAAGCGCGTCTTGCCATCGTTTCGCATGGGCCGCGTCGCCGAGGTTGTCGTGGGCGAGCTCGTCGAGGATTACGACGTCCGGCTTCGCGTGCACCGCGGCCTCGTAATCGAAGTCTTCGAATACCCGGTCCCCGATCTCGACTTGCCGCGGCGGCGAACGCGGTAAGCCCGCGGCCGCGAGCTCCAGGTCCGGCCTTCCCTTGGTTTCGATCCAACCGATAACGACGCGCTTGCCGTCTGCGGCGAGCCGTCGAGCATCCTCGAGCAAACGGCGCGTCTTGCCGGCTCCGGGGGCACTCGCGATATAAACGACGAGGCGCGCACGGCGGCCGAGTTCACGCAACAGCTCCTCCGCTTTTGCCGTGCGATCCATGCGGCAGGCTTCTCCGCTTCGGGCAAGGCGCTCCCGCCGATGGGACCGAACCGCGCGATGTGGCGTTGCTGTGCTACGGCTTGCTCGTGGTCGCATGGATCGTCGATCTTCTGACACCGCAACTTTTCATCGCGGCGATTCTGTTCAACGGTCCCATCGCCCTGAGCAGTCTTGCGCTTCGGAGCCGCCTAACGAGAAATCTCGTCATTGCAGCGGAAATTGCCAACGTCGTCGCCGGCTACGTCAACGGCGTTCAGGCCGGCTACCATTGGGACGCAATAGCGGTGGGAGACCGACTTCTGCTGGCTGCATCGTTCGTGCTCGTTGGATACCTCAGCATCAAAACGCAGGAGTACGCGCGCGAAGCCGGCGTCTCGGCCGGGCGCATGCGACAGGTCGAGATCGAGAAAGCCCTTCGGGAGGCGACGGGGCGCGTTCGCGGCACGCTGAACGTCGAACTCGTGCAACGCGCGGTCGCGCGCGAATCGGCGGCCTTGCTGGGGGCCTCGAAATCGCTGCTCGTGGTGCGCGAGGCGTCGTTTGGGCCGCCGCTGGTGCTCACGTATCGCGACGGGAGCCGCGACATCGCGATGGAGCGGCGAGCGCTTTCGACCGAGCTGGCTTCGCTTGTCGCGCGTGCCGCCGAAGCGGACGGGGTCTTTGCGCTGACGGGGAACGATCCGCTCGGCCGTCTGACGCTCGAGGCGCTCTACGCGCAGGAAGCGCTGGTTACGCCGATCGCCGGCGGCAATGCCGCGAGGTACGTGTTGATCGAGTGCGTCGGACCCGGGCAACGCTTCGTCGGCGACGCGGTAGTGACGTTGCGCGCCTTTGCGCAGCAGGCCTCGATGGCGCTCGAGCAGGCGCATTTATTCGCGCAGCTTGGCGAACGAAACGAGGAGATCGCTCGGCAAAAGGACGAGCTTGCCAACCGCAGCGACGTTATTCGAGATATCGTCTACGCGCTCGCGCACGATCTTCGCACGCCGCTTGCGGCCGCGCACGTGACGATGAATCAAGGGCTCTCGGGTGCCTATGGCGAGCTTCCGGAGCGGTACCGCGAGATCTTACGCACCGCGGTCGCCGCCAACGACGACGAACGGCGCATCGTCGAGACGTTGCTGCTGGTGGCTCGGTACGAAGCCGGCGAAGCCTCGACGCTGCGCGATCGCGTTGATTGCGAGCAGCTCGTGACTCGAATCGTGGACGAGTTGCGCCCGGTCGCCGAGATCAAAGGCATCGAGTTGTCTGAAGAGTCGTCCGCCCAGCGTTTGTCCACGCGCGGCGACCCGCACGAACTGCGCCGCGCGATCGTGAACTTGGTCGCCAACGCGCTCGATGCGACGCCGCGAGGCGGCCATGTGGCGGTTCGCTGTTCCACGCCAGATCAATCGATGGCGATCGCGGTAGAGGACGATGGATACGGCGTCCCGGAGCAGCAGCGCGCGGGCCTTTTTCAGCGGTTCGGCGGCGGTCATCCGGGCTCGGGAACCTCACTTGGACTTTACATCGTGAGGCGGATAGCGGAAAAGCACGACGGTGCCGTTGCGTACGCGCCGCGTGCGCCGCGCGGCAGCACGTTCACGCTGACCTTGCCGCTAGCGAAGGAGTAACGATGGAAAATCGCCCTTCGACAAGCTCAGGACAAGCTCTTCGCGTGGTTATCGTGGAAGATCACGCGTTGACGCGAGCGGGGTTACGCACGGCGCTGCAAGAGCGCTTCGACGTCGTGGGCGAAGCAGCCGACGGGGCCAATGGATGGGAAACCATTCTACGCGAGCGGCCGGACGTCGCGGTCGTCGACATCGGTATTCCGGCGCTCGACGGCGTCACGCTCACTAAGCGAGTGCGCGCAGAGCTGCCGCGGACGCGCGTCGTTATCGTCACCATGATCGATCTCGAAGAAGAGGTCCTTGCGGCGCTGGCGGCGGGAGCCGACGCCTACTGTTTAAAAAGCTCCGAACCCGAACGAATCGTTGAGGCAGTTCGGATCGCAAGCGAGGGTGGCGCCTATTTCGATCCGCGTATCGCCCACGTCGTCTTGGCTCGGTTTTCGGGAATCAAACCGGCCGACGCGCACTCCTCGCCGCTCACGTCGCGCGAGACCGAGATTCTCCGTCTCATCTCCGGCGGCCGCGCGAACTCCGAGATCGCAGAAGCGTTGCACATCGGCTTGGGCACCGTAAAGGGCCACATTCGCGACATACTCGACAAGCTGTCCGCGTCGGATCGCACGCAAGCCGCGGTGCTCGCGCTGCGCAAGGGCTATATTTAGCGAGCTTCGCTCAGGCGCCTAAGATTGCACGAACGCGCTCGGCGGCGCCGTTCTTCACGATCACAATCATCGAATCGCCCGCCCGCAGCGTGGTGTCGCCGGTTGGAATCTCGAGGTCGCGATCCGGGCGATCCACGGCGAC
>JAFAHB010000146.1 GCA_019237435.1 Vulcanimicrobiota bacterium | reverse complement strand
CGGTGAGGCCAAGCTTTACTTTGCAGAACTCTTCGCCGAGGACGAACTTATTGAAGGCAAACGGCAGCTCGAAGGCGGTTGGCAGTGCTGCTTCGATCCGGGCTACAGCCTCGTCGTCAAAGCCTTTGGCCTTCAGCGTTGCACGATTGATGTGTGGAGCTTCTTCGAGCGTACCGGTGCCCTTTGCGTAGGTCTCGATCGCATCGATTTGCTCTTGCGAATAGCCGAGCTTGTGAAGCGCGGCATCGACTGACTGATTGACGATCTTGAAGTAACCGCCGCCCGCAAGCTTTTTGAACTTTACGAGCGCAAAATCAGGTTCGATCCCCGTCGTATCGCAGTCCATCACAAGCCCTATGGTACCAGTCGGAGCAGTGACGGTAACTTGCGCGTTGCGATAGCCGGCGACTTCACCGATAGAGAGGGCTTCGTCCCACATTTTGCGTGCCAGCGCCCAAGTGTGCTGAGTAAAAAGGGTTGGGGCGTATGTGACGGGCTTTACGGTTAGGCTTTCATATTCGTTCGAATCAACGGCATACGCGGCACGGCGATGGTTTCGGATCACGCGGAGCATGGGCTCGCGATTGGCTTGGAACCGCTCAAAAGGTCCAAGTTTCTGCGCCATCTCTGCAGAAGTGCGATAGGCCATCCCCGTGAGAAGGGCATTGATAGCTCCGCACCAACCAAAGCTTTCCTCTGAGTCGTATGGAAGGCCCATGCGCATGAGAAGCGTGCCTAGATTTGCATATCCAAGGCCGAGCGTGCGATAGCGATGGTTCTTTTCGGCGATACGCTTCGACGGCATTTGGCCCATGGAAACCGAAATTTCCAAAGTTGTAGTCCAGACACGGCTTGCTTCAGCGAATCGCTTGGCATCGAAATTGCCGTCATCGTTTAAGAATTTGACGAGGTTGAGGCTAGCAAGATTGCAGGCGGAATCATCTACCCATATAAATTCCGAACACGGATTAGTAGCGTTGATCCGCTCGTCGTTCGAACACGTGTGCCATTCTTGAATCGTGTCGTCGAACTGCAGGCCGGGATCGGCGCATTGCCATGCGGCGACTGCGATCTGCTCCCACAGATCGCGCGCTTTGAGTCGTTTGACAACGTCGCCGGTCGTGCGAGCCGTTAGTAGCCAGTCATCGTCCCGATCTAAAGCCTCAAAGAAACCGTTCGTCAAGCGAACGGAGTTGTTCGAGTTCTGTCCCGAAACGGTGAGGTATGCCTCTGAGTCCCAGCTCGTGTCGTATTGCTCGACTTCGATCCGCGTGTAGCCTTGCCGTGCGTAATCGAGCGCGTTCTGCGTCGCGCCCGAGGGAACGCCGCCGGAAATCGCATCGCGGATAGCGCATCGCAGGTGCGGGTTGAGGGAGGGATCGAGCCGCGCGTGCTCCGGGACGCGCGTATCGCGCGCTGCAGAAATTATTTCATTGAGATACTTTTCGAAAACGCGCGAGCCAATGACGAGATCGGCAACTTTTCGCTCTTCGCGAACTTTCCAGTTGACGAACTCCTCGATGTCGGGATGATCGGCATTGAGCACGACCATCTTGGCGGCCCGGCGCGTCGTCCCGCCGGACTTGATTGCGCCGGCCGCGCGATCGAAAACCTTGAGGAACGACATGAGGCCGCTCGACGTGCCTCCGCCCGTAAGCTTTTCGCCCGCCGCGCGAAGCTTCGAAAAATTGGCGCCGCTGCCGGAACCGCCCTTAAAAATGCGCGCTTCGCGAATTACACCGTCGAAGATACCGCCTTCGTTGACGAGATCGTCTTCAATGCCCAAGATGAAGCATGCCGAAACTTGTGGATGAGAGTACGTATCCTGTGACGGCTTCGCAACGCCGTCGCTCGCTTCGACGTACCAGTGCCCTTGCGCCGGGCCCGAGATTCCGTACGCCCAATGCAAGCCGGTGTTGAACCATTGCGGGCTATTCGGTGCGCCGATTTGGCGCGCGAGCATCGCGCACATCTCGTCGTAGTAAATTTGCGCGTCGTTTTCGGAGTCGAAGTAGCCGTGCTTCCAGCCCCAATACGTCCAACATCCCGCCATGCGATTGAAAACCTGGCGCGCGTCGCGCTCGGCGCCGAACTGGTCGTCGCGGGATAGTGCGTCGAGCGCCGCCTTATCGGCAATCGAGCGCTGAAGCCACTCGGGGATGCCCTCCTCCGCGACCCGCGTCGTAGCCTTCGGAATGCCCGCCTTACGGCAGTACTTCTGCGCTAGAACGTCAACTGCGACCTGACTCCAGGTCGACGGCACCATGACGTCTTTGGCTTCGAAAATCACCGAGCCGTCGGGATTGACGATCCGCGAGCTGCGCGGCTCAAAGGTCAAGCCGGCATAGCAATCACCGTCAGCGGAATAAGTACGCGTAAACCTCATGCGCAAAGCTCCTCGCTCATATCGAACACACGTTCGCATTCGATAGATTCTACCGGCGCCGATAGGATACCTATTGTGTCACATCGCGCCGATTACCACAAGATATTGGGGTGCCGTCCGAAATCCTTGTGCACGACCTGTGGGGCCGCCGTGAATTGCCGCCAACTGCTTCGCTTAGCCGAGCAGGCGAGTGGAGGGCGTGTGGACAGTCCCGAGGATACCGGGGATAACCGGTACAACGCACAGCTATGCTCGGACCGGACCGTTTTGCGCCTCGGCTCCACGACGTGCCCCACGAGGAGCTCGAGGCTGCGGGTATCCGAGGGCTCATCATCGACCTCGACAACACCTTGCTCGGCTTCCGTCAGACAGAGCTGGAGCGCGAACATCTCGAGTGGGTGGCCCGGGCGCGCGAGCGCGGATTTCGGATCGCCATGCTTTCAAACAACTTTTCGGAACGCGTCAATGCGCTCGCCGCGCAGCTCAACGTCTCGTGCTTTCCCAACGCGCTCAAGCCGCTGCCGTTCGGATTTTTGCGCGCGAAGCGCTGTTTACGGCTGCGACGGCGCGAGATCGCCGTGGTGGGAGATCAACTCTTCACCGACGTGCTCGGCGGCAAGCTTTGCGGGCTTTACACCATATTGACGGAGCCCATCGAGCTCAAAGACTTTCCGATCACCCGGGTCTTTCGTTTCTTCGAACGCTTGATGCTGCGTAATCGGCGATGAGGCTCGCGCTAATCGGCGATCCGGTCAAGCACAGCGCCAGTCCGCGTCTGCATCGACTCTTTCTTGAAGAGTCCGACATCGACGGAAGCTACGTCGCGATCCGAGTTCCCACGGGACAATGCGCGGCGGCGATGGGACGGTTGCGCGCCGATGGCTATGCGGGATGCAATGTAACCTTTCCGCTCAAAGAAGAGGCGGTCGGGCGGTGCGACGTCTTGACCGACGAAGCGAGCCGCGCGCAAGCGGTGAATACCGTTTTTTTCGGCGCTAAGACCATCGGCACGAACACCGACGGAATAGGCGCCAGGACCGCCGTGGAGGCACTCTTGGAAGAACCCGTTGCGCTCAAACGCATCGGGGTGCTCGGATACGGCGCGACGGCGCGCGCGATACTGGCGGAGCTGCACGATAACGATGCCTACACGTTCGTATGGGGGCGCGACCCAGAGCGCGTCGGCGAGGCGTGCCGGCGTTTTGAAGCCTCGCCCTGGCCGGCGCAAAACCCGCCTGAGATCGTGCTCAGCACGCTGCCTCCCGGCGCGTCCCTTAGCCACGATCTCGTTGCATCGCTGAAAAAGCCGGATCTCATCATGGATGCAAACTACGGCCCGCGTGCCGTGCTGGCGCGCGTGTTAGGCCGCGAGGTCATTCCGGGCGACGCGATGCTGGAGGCGCAAGCACGAGCCAGCTTCGATTTCTGGCTCGCCCAGTTCGAAGTCTCGTAAGGTGGCGGAGAGGGAGGGATTCGAACCCTCGAGAGGCTTGTCACCTCTGCTCGCTTTCCAAGCGAGTGCCTTCAACCGCTCGACCACCTCTCCGCGCTGGATGGGTAGCGGCCAAGCCGCCGGGGTCCCCATCTCCGCGTCGCAACGACTAGTTGCCGCGTGCTTAACGCTGCTCCTCGTTGGAGCGACACCGGCGACGCAACGGCACGGATTGCCGGGCCGTTACAACGTGCCTCAACCTTGGGTTTGGAAGCCGACGCTCGACTTTACCGGTAATGTGATCGCCAATGAAAGCTTCGAAAGCGGCGCGATCGACCGGGGTTGGTTTCAATGCGGTGACGTACCGGCGTACGTTGTCACCGAGCATCCGTACCGCGGCAAGTATGCTCAATACTCGGGCACGGTTACCGGCGTCGGCGAACCGAAGGGTAACTCGGGCGCTTGCCAGCGTGTGACGATTCCGCCGAACGCGACCCTAATCGCCCGTCTCTACCAGCTTTCGAACGAAGGCGACGCCATGTTTGCGTATCAGGAGGCCGACTTGCTCGACGATCGCGGAAACATCATCGTAAACTTATATCGCGCCTCCAACAACGATCCAAGGTGGGTTCTAGGGACTTGGAATCTCGCAGCATATGGCGGAAGATCGGTCTGGCTCTATTTCGGCGTTCACGGCGACGGCTATGCCGGCAAGAGCACGCAGCAGTTCGTCGACGACGTCGTGCTGCAAACTAGGGCTCCGGCCACCCCCGGCGCGAAGAGAGTAGGGAATGGCTTCGCCCGACGCACATCGCGAACATGACGAGTTTAGCGAACGTGAGGAACGCCGCCTCGCGCGCACGCTCTTTTGGGTTGGTCTGGGAATCGGCGTCGCTGCCCTTGGCGCGACGCTGGCATTCGCCGCGGTGCGCATGGCTGCGGCCGATCGGCTTGAAGACCCGACGACCCAACGCATTCAGCAGTTGATCGACGAGGCAAACTCATTGCTCAAGGCGCTTGACGACCAGCGGCATAGCGCCTAGCCCCAGGGCGCTTCGCAAAGGCGCCGAGCTCGACCTCGCCTTCACCGATCTTCTCGCCAACGGCCAGGGCGTCGGGCGAGCCGACGGCATCGTGGTCTTTTGCTTCGGACCGCTGCCCGGCGAGGTCGCACGCGTGCGCATCACGCAGGTCAAAGCTCGCTACGCTGTCGCGGAGCAACTTGCGATCTTGCGCGAATCGCCGGAGCGCGCCCGGCCGTTCTGCCCGGTTTTCGGAGCCTGCGGCGGCTGCCAGCTTCAGCATCTCGATTACGCGGCACAACTGCGCTGGAAACGCGACGTCGTACGAGCAGCGCTGGCGCGCATCGGCGGCCACGAGCGCGTTGACGTGCGGGAAACGATCGGTTTGCAACAACCGCGCGCGTATCGCAACAAGATGGCCCTGGTCGTCGATCGTCGCGCGACGCCCGCCGCCCTGGGATTCTACCGGCAGCGCTCGCACGAGGTCGTGCCGATCGATGCGTGTCCGATCGTAGCGCCGAGACTGGATGAGGCCTTGGGGCGCCTCAACGCAGCGCGCCGTGACGAGCCGGTGAGCGCTATGCTTACCGACGCGCGTCACCTCGTGGCGCGCTCGTCGGCCGCCGCGCAGCAAAGCGTTTTGACTATTACCAGCGCGCATCGATCCGAGAGCGCTCAGCAAGCCGCGCCGCTGCTCATGCGCGAGATCGCGGGCCTTGCAGGCGTGAGCAACTCCTTCGATCTTTCCAGCGCCAACGCCATCGTGGGCAAGCGCGAACGAGTGCTCGCAGGCGAGCCGCAAATCGAGGAGACGATCGGCGGTCTGCGATATCGCTTTTCGGCCCAATCGTTCTTCCAAGTGAACGTCGAGATGGTCGCGCGCATCTTCGAGTATCTCGCGCCGCGGCTTACTCCGCCGCGCCGAATCGTCGACCTCTATTCCGGCGTCGGAACGTTTTCGCTCCTTTTTGCACGGCACGGTTGGAATGTCGTCGGCGTGGAAGAGAACGCGCGCGCCGTCGCGGAAGCAAACGAGAACGCGCGCCGTAACGGCCTCGATCGCGCGGCTCGCTTCATGGCAGGTCGAATCGAGCAGCTGACCGCCGAACCGGATTTCCTCGAGGCGCTGCGAAGCGCCGACGTCGTTTTTCTCGATCCGCCGCGCAAGGGCTGCGACGAGAGGACGCTCGGTGCGCTCGCCGATGCGCGCGTTCGCACGCTGTGGTATCTTTCGTGCGATCCGGCGACGCTTGCACGGGATTCCAAGTTCCTGACGGCCAAGGGCTACCATCTCGGGACCGTCGCGCCGTTCGATATGTTTCCGCAGACCGGTCACGTGGAGACGCTTGCCGAATTGGAGTATCGCTAGGAATGCCTTCGGATTCAATTGATATCCGTTACGTTGCGACGCTTGCGCGGCTTGCGTTGACCGACGAGGAAATCGCGATCTTCGGGCGACAACTCGGCGACCTTCTCGGTCACGTCAATGCGCTCGCCGAGCTCGATACCGCAAGCGTCGCGGCTACTGCGCAGGTCGTCGAATCGCGTAACGTCGTGCGCGACGACGCACCTCGGCCTTGTCTCGATCGCGAGCGCGTGCTGGCGGCGGCACCGCAACGCCAAGGGGCGTTCTTTCGCGTACCGCGCATCATTGCGGAGTAGCCTTTGATCGCAAATATCGAAAAGAGCGCGACGCAGATCGCGAAGGAAGTCAGGTCCGGGGACGTCAGCGCCGCCGAAATTATCGAGGATACGCTGGCGCACGTCGATTCGATCGACGGCACGGTCGGCGCCTATCTGACCGTGCTTGCCGATGTGGCTCGCGCACAAGCCGTGCGCGTCGACGAACGGGTTCGCAATGGGGAGCGGCTTCCGCTAGCGGGCGTGCCGCTTGCGGTGAAAGACAACATGTGCCTCGAGGGCACTCGCACGACGTGCGGCAGCAAGATCTTAGAGCGATGGATCGCGCCGTATACGGCGACGGCGGTCGCACGAATGCTCGATGCGGGCGCGGTTGCGATCGGCAAGGCGAACTGCGACGAGTTTGCGATGGGCAGCTCGTGTGAAAACTCGGCGCTCGGCGTGACCCGCAATCCCTACGACCTGGCGCGCGTTCCGGGCGGATCGAGTGGCGGATCCGCCGCCGCCGTGGCGGCATATGAGGCCGCGATCGGACTGGGCAGCGACACGGGCGGCTCGATACGGGAGCCCGGCGCGTTCTGCAATCTGATCGGCTTTAAACCCACGTACGGTCGCGTTTCGCGCTACGGATTGATTGCATTTGCATCCAGCCTCGACCAGATCGGTCCGCTCACGCGGACGGTTCAGGATGCCGCGCTCGCGTACGATGCGATGGCCGGATTCGACGTGATGGATGCAACCTCGATCGATCGTCCGGTGGAACCGACGGCAGGCGCGTTGCGCGACGACCTGCGCGGTTTGAAAATCGGAATCGTCCGCGAGTTCGATACCAAAGCGCTTGGCGACGATCTCGATGCGATCTATTCACGCGCCTATCGCGATCTCGAGCGTCTGGGGGCCGAGCTCATCGAGGTCTCGCTTCCGACCGCCGACTATGGAGTCGCCACCTATTATTTGATCGCGCCGGCCGAATGCTCGTCCAATTTGGCGCGTTTCGACGGCGTGCGGTACGGGTTGCGCGTCGAGGCCGACGACGTGCAAACGATGTACGAAAGGACGCGCGCCGCCGGCTTCGGACCGGAGGTGAAACGCCGCATTCTGATCGGCACCTACGCGCTATCGAGCGGTTATTACGACGCGTATTACGTTCGAGCGCAAAAAGCGCGGACGCTGATCGCGCGCGATTTTGAGCGCGCGTTTGCGCAATGCGACCTCATCGCCTGCCCTGCAACCAGTTGCGCGGCCTTCGAATTCGGGGCGAAGAGCGATCCGTACAGCATGTACCTCATGGATTACTACACGATTCCGATGGCGTTGGCCGGCCTTCCGGCGCTCTCGGTTCCGTGCGGCTGGTGCACGCCCGCAGGGGGCAGCGCACCGATGCCCGTTGGACTTCAGCTCTGCGGGCCGCTCTTCGCCGAAAAGCTTCTGTTGGGTGCCGCGCACGCGTACGAGCGCGCGACCGACCATGCGCGCAGCCGTAAGCCGATGCTGGAGAGCGCGCGCGCATGAGCGCCCGATACGAAGCCGTGATCGGCATCGAATGCCACGTCGAGCTCCGAACCCAAACGAAGATGTTCTGCGGTTGTCTCAACGAGTTCGGCGGCGAGCCGAATACCAAGATCTGCCCCGTCTGCCTCGGTATGCCCGGCGCCTTGCCGGTGCCAAATGCGAAAGCGATCGAGCACATCGTAACGGCCGGGCTTGCGTTCGGCGCGGAAATACCGGCCTTTTCGAAGTTCGATCGGAAGAACTATTTCTATCCGGACATGCCCAAGGATTATCAGATCTCGCAGTACGACATGCCGCTCTCACGCGGCGGCACGGTTCGGTATTGGCTCGAGGACGGTACGATGAAGGAGTGCCGGTTGACGCGCATCCATCTCGAGGAGGACACCGGCAAATCAACGCACGCCGGCTCGGGCGACGGGCGCATCGCGGGAAGCTCCTATTCGCTCGTCGATTTCAATCGCGCCGGCGTTCCGCTGATGGAGTGCGTCTCTGAGCCGGAACTGAGCAGCGCGCAAGAAGCAATCGCATATCTCGAATCGCTCCGGCGCACCTTGCTCGCGCTTGGCGTCAGCGACGTCA
>JAFAHB010000067.1 GCA_019237435.1 Vulcanimicrobiota bacterium | reverse complement strand
TTCGTCGGTGAATTGCGCGAGCGCAAACGCGAGCGCGACGGTCGAGCGTTCGTTGATTGTGACGCTGCTCGCCGCGTCTGCAGTGGTCGAGACGAGCGCGCTCAAGCCGATCGCCGCATTGCCTCCCTTGCCGGCGTTGCCGCCGGTTGCGATCGCATACGCCTTGCCGGCGAGGTGACCGTTGCCATAAGCGATGAAGAATTTGCCCGCGGCGTTCGTCGTCGCGCGGCCCAGTGCGATTGCGCCTTTGCCCGATCCGCTGGTCCCCATCGCGTAGAGCGTGACGGTCGCGCCGGCGACTGTATGCGTGCCGCTTTGCACGACTCCGTGCAAACCGCTCACGCCGAGCGGCAGCGTCGTCGTGCTTGTCGACGTGCAGCCGGCGGCGAGCAACGCCAGAGCCGCCGTGATTGAAAATCGCGGGAGGCGCATGCGAAGAGCGTTCGCCTTCGGCGAGCGCTTGCCTCGTCACTCACGCGCGGGCCGCTCCAGCTGACGCAGCCGGTCGGGGTGACGCGTTCCCGACCAAGAAATGCACCGAATGGCGATCGATCCGAGCACGTCTCGAGCCGAGCGGTACGCGCAAGGCCGCGCGCTGCGAACGCGCTGCCCGCGCTCGAGTCACGCGACATGGCAGCCGCGCGGCGAATCGTTCGACGCGCTGAAGCTGATCGAGCAATCCAATGCCGGACGGATTCCGGGGCTCGTCGCGGTGCGATACCATCGCATGTCGCAATCGCCGTTCGCGTTCTTTCGAGGCTGCGCCGTCGTACAAGCGCGCGATCTCGCAACGACGCCCGTCATCGGAGTAGTCCTACAGCTCTGCGGCGACTGTCACATCTTGAACTTCGGCGGCTTCGCGACGCCCGAACGCAACTTGATCTTCGACATCAACGATTTTGACGAAACGTTTCCGGGGCCGTGGGAATGGGATCTCAAACGCCTGACGGCCAGCGTCGTGCTGGCGGCGAGAGACCGCGGCTTTCCGAAGGCGGTTGCGCGTGACGCCGCGCTCGGTGCCGTCGCGTCGTATCGCGAAAAGATGGATGCGTACGCGCAGCTTTCGACGCTCGACGTGTGGTACGTGCGGATCTCGTTTGCCGATCTCGCCGATTTCTTCAAGCGAAACGCGGAAACGTTGGGCGGGCCCTTGCCGACGGCCGAGAGGTACGCGCGCGACCGCACGTCGGAAACGGTTTTTCCTAAGCTTGCAAGAGTTGAAAACGGCCGCCCCACGATAGTCGACGATCCGCCGCTGATCTACCACTTTCACGAACACATCGAAGAGGCCGAGGCGCTCATCCGCGAGTTTTTCAAACGCTACCGTCGCTCGCTGGCCAGCGATCGCAAACGGCTCTTCGATCGCTACGTGCTGCAGGACATCGCAATCAAAGTCGTCGGCGTGGGCAGCGTCGGTACTCGCTGCATGGTCGCGCTCTTCACGTCGGACTCAACCGATCCGCTCTTTCTCCAAGCCAAAGAAGCGCGCCGTTCGGCGTTAGAGTCGCCCGACGCGCGCAAGAGCCGGTTCGCGCACCAGGGCGAGCGCGTCGTGAGCGGGCAGCGTTTGATGCAGGCCGCCAGCGACATCTTTCTGGGCTGGGCCGAGATTCCCACGGCCAGCGACTATTACGTGCGTCAGCTGCGCGACATGAAGACGTCGGTTCACATCGAGCGATTCCGCGCTTCAACTCTGATCGATTATGCGACCGTTTGCGGTTGGGCGCTGGCGCGAGCGCACGCCAAGGCCGGCGACGCCGCCACGATCGCCGGTTACATCGGCGGTGGCGATCGCTTCGATCGCGCCATCGCGAAATATGCCGCGGCGTACGCCGATCAAGTCGAGCGCGACTTCGAAGAGTTTCAGGCGGCGATTCGCGCGGGGCGCATTTCAGTTGACGTCAGCGACAGGCCGCTCGACTTTCTGCCGTAATGTGTCATCCTGAGCGGAGGCTCCTGAGCGAGCGTAGCGAGTGGAAGGGGCCGAAGCCGAAGGACTATGCAGCAATCGCGAAGACTAACGCCATCACGCCCAAAATGCCTATCAGCGCCGCAACGAATCCGGCGATCGAGCGCGGCATCTGCGGATATTTCTTATGGAACTGCCGCAGCTCGTACACGAAGAGTCCCAGCGCGATCAAGCCGAAGGCGATCATCGTGATGCCGATGACCTGCGGCGACACAAATCTGCCCGCAGCCTGCCCGCGCGAGTGCGCCTCGAAGAGCTTGTCGATCGTGAAGCCGAAGCCGATGAGCGCCAATGCCGTGCGCACCCAGGCCAGCGCGGTGCGCTCGTAGGACAAGCGCAAGTTCTCGAGCCCGAGCTCATCCATCGTTCAAACCTCCAAGTGCATGCTCACGGGCGGCGAGGTTTTATTTCTCCGGCGCGAAAGCAGAGCGCTATGAGCAAGTTCTTTACAGTTCTGGCCTTAACCGTGCTCGGCCTCGCCCCAGGCATCGCGCTATCGCAGCCCATGTCGGTTTCGATGGTGGGAGTCGGAGCGCACGGCTACGACTTTATGATCGGAAGCTGGTCGTGCACGAACAGCGTGCCGTCGCGCCTGGGTGGCCCTTCCACGTCGTCGTTTACGATCAGCCGTTCCGCAAACGGAGCGCTCTTCGTTCACTCGACCGCGGAGAACTACGACACCGCTTCGTACGTCGTCTACGCGCCGAAGACGAAGACGTGGTGGAGCCCCACGTCGTATGCCGACGGCTCCTATAACTTCGAATCGACGCGGCAAACGGGTGCGAAGACCGTGTGGACCGGCACGCTCTTCGACGCGTCGTCCGGCAAAACGACTTCGATTCGCGACACCTTCGAGTTCCCCAACGCCACGACGCAGACCGATCTCACGCAAGTCGAAACTGCCGGCACGTGGAAGACCGTCGCGAACAGCACCTGCAAGAAAACGTGATCTAAGCGCCCCTTCGACTGCGCGCCCTTCGGCGCTCCGCTCAGGGTGACAGGGAGGACGCGTACTTCGACGACGATGCGGTGTTGAAGAGCACAATGGGCGGCGTGAGTGTGAGGCCGCGCGAGCGCAGCATGCGTAGCGCGGCCAGCGTCGCGCCGCCTTCGACCGTTGCGTCGATGCCTTCGACGCGGTGAATGTCGCGCATTGCCGCTTCGGCTGCGTCGTCCGATACCGCGAGCGCCGATCCGCGCGATTCACTCAGCGCGCGCAGCGTTAGCCGGTCGCCGATGCCGCTGGGAACGCGCAAACCCCACATGCGCGTCGAAACGTTTTCGACGCGCGTCGCGCTCTCGCCGCCGCGCTCGAACGCGCGAACGATCGGCGCGCAGCCTTCGCCCTGCACCGCGATCATCGCGGGTCGCTCCGCGCCGATCCAGCCGAGGTGTTGCAGCTCGTCGAACGCTTTCCACATGCCGACGAGGCCTGTTCCCCCGCCGGTCGGATAGACGATCGTTCCGGGAACGCATCCGAGCTGTTCGACCAGCTCGTACGCCATCGTCTTCTTTCCCTCGACTCGGTACGGTTCGCGAAACGTCGCCACGTTGAACGCGCCGCTTTCGCGCGCGAACTCCGCCGCCATGCGGCCCGCATCGTCGATCAAGCCGTCGACCAAAATGACCTCGGCGCCGTAGCCGCGCATCTCTTCGATTAGTAACGGCGGCGTATCGCGCGGCACATAAACACGCACCGGCAGACCGGCTCGCGCGCCGTATGCCGCGAGCGCGCCGCCGGCGTTGCCGGCGCTCGGCGCGACGAACGACTGCGCTCCTAACCGCTTCGCAGCGGTGACCGCGACCGACATGCCGCGTGCTTTGAACGAGCCCGTCGGATTCTGCGACTCGTCTTTGACGTACAGCTCGCCTAACTCGAGCTCGTCCGCGACGCGATGCAGGGCGAGCAGCGGCGTTCCGCCTTCGCCGAGCGTGATCGGCTCCTCGCCCTCGGCGATCGGAAGCATCTCGCGATAGCGCCACATCGTCCACGCG
>JAFAHB010000246.1 GCA_019237435.1 Vulcanimicrobiota bacterium | reverse complement strand
TTTCCGGCCCGAGACCCTCGCCGGAAAGGTCGGCCGTTTCGGCTGATCCGTAGAGAAAGACCGGGTCGGCCGTTTTCTCGACCGGCGTTTCGGGGAGCAGGCTTTCGACGAGCCGCCTGGAGCGCTCGTCGCGAACCGTCGCGCGTTCGACGCCCCTGCAGAAATTTCGAACGATCAGGCGGCCCCAAAAATCGAGCGGCCCTATTGATTGCGCGAAGAGCATCGTCTTGCGCCGCGCGCGAACCGCTTCGCGAACGATTCCAGCGTAGTAGAGCAGGCTGCGCGTGCTCGTGGCGTTTTGAAGCAAACCACCGCCGCCCGAAAGCACGAGGTCTGCTCGCGCGATCGCGGCGCGGACCTCGCGCCGGTCCCAGCGTGGAATCGCAGCGACGCGATGGTCGGCCGTCGTCGCTTGCGGCGTCGCCGACAGTACCTCGAGACTCACCGCCGGAAACCGATCGCGCAGCCGCTGTACGATGACTTCGAGCAACGCTTCATCACCGAAGTTTCCGAACCCATAATATCCGCAGAGCAATACGCGCGGCATTACTGCGCGACGCGCGCGATCGGCAAGCGCCGATAGATCCAAATCAAGATGCACCCGACGATCGCACCGACGACCAGGCCGTTGACGACGCGTAAAATCGAGACCTCGATCGGCGTGTGCAAGTGAGAAAAGGTATCGATCACGTCGCCGACGCCGACGCCGATGCCCAGGGCCAGCAGCCATCCGATCGCGCGGCGATGGGGTTGGAGCAGCGCAGGAAGCAGCATCATGCACGGAAAGCCGATAAGGAACTCTTTGAAGCGCGGACGCACGCTGAGCACGTGCGTCAACACGTGGCGCAGCGAGAGCTCGAATGACGTCGGCGAAACGTCGCTATCGTTTCCGCTTCGAACCAGCATCAGCGCACCGAGCGCGACGATGGCGATGCCCGCGAGCAACTGATAGGATAGGACCGGCGACAGAAAGACGTCACGCGCGCGTGCGGCGCCGGCGTCGAACCGCCGGTCGAAGAGCACCAGCGCGAGCGCAATGAGGGGCGGCAGTGCGAGGACGAGGCGTACGCCCCGAAAGCGCTCGATCTCTTCCATCGCCAAGGGAGAGCTCATGATTCCGACGACGACGAGCGCGCCGAGCAGCGCGACTCCGGTCGCCGCGAGCATCCATCCGGCGCTGCGCGCGAACTGCGTGCCGTAGCTCGCGGCCGGCGCTTCGTTCCACGCCGGTAAGAGCACGAGCAACGCCGCGGTTGCGAAAAACAAGGCGCCGGCGAGCGCTATACCCGAGCGCGCGGCGGCGTCGTGATGCGCCAGTACCCCCGCGGCGTACACCAAGACGGTCACGCCGTAGGCTGCAACGGCGATGCGGCGCCGGTACCAGCCAAAGAAATCCAACAGCAAGACGAAAATCGAGGGCACCGCCAGCGCGGCGACTCCGACGAGCCCGCGATTGTTGCCGTGGTACTGCGGAATGGGCGTCGCTCTCCCCAAGCGCAATCCGGCCGCGCGCAGCTCCTGCGCAATGGCCTTGACCATCTCGACGTTCGTTGCCTCGATGGAGAGGTCGCCGTCTTGGTGCGGCCACGGTCGCAGATAGACGACGCGAACGTTGCGCTCGCGTACGCCCAAGACATAACGCCCTACCACGTCGTCAAGCTTGAGCTTGTCGAGCTCGGTCTTCGCGATTGCCTGCACCCGAACGGTGCGTCCAGGAATCAGGCGCGCGAGCGTATCGTTACCCTTTTGAACTTGGCTCGTATCGTAGCTTTCGATCGAGCCGAAGTTGATGGATGGATGGACTTTGAAGGCGTCGGCCGTGTCGGGCAAATGGTCGGGATACCCCAGGACTTGATTGCTCAAGCCGAAGAAAATCACCGTCGATACTTTTGGATCGAAACGAATCACGTCGGCGAACATCGCGTCGATCTGCGGCGCGGCGAAGCGCTCGTCGTTCTGAAGCCGCGGAATGGCGAGCAAACCGAGTCGCCGAGCGAGCTCTATTTGATCGGTCGGAATGCCGAGCGCCGTCGCATTGAAGTAGTCGATTTGCGTGCGCGCCTCGAGCAGCCATGGCCTGCTCGCCCGCAACACCCGAACGCTTCGCGAAGAAAAGTGCAGCGCCAGTGCTCGGCGATAGCGGCGATACGTAGCCTCATCCGAAACAAGCAGGTAAACGGCGCCGGCGTCCACACGATGAGAACGAACGAGCTGCGACAGCTCCGGATCGAGAATCGGCGTGACGCGCGCCTGATTCACGAGTGCCGCGCCTGTTATCGCGTAGGCCTTTCCATCGTATCCGACGTTGCTGCCGAGCTCTTCGGTTAGGGCGAGCGACGTCAAGCCGGCGCGGCGCAGCGCAATGAGGAAGGCCGCCGGGTTGTAATCGTAGGAGCGAGCCATCGCGTCGAAATCGGTGAAATCCATGGCAAGCTCGACTCGATTGGCATGCGACTCCACCCGAACGCGAAAGAACGCGACCGCGAGCGAAGCGAGCAGCGCAACGATCAAGACGACTTGGGCATACCGCGTTCGCGGTGCAAAGAATGTCACGAAGTCGGACTCATTCGGCTCACGTGCAGCTTTCTTCTTCAGAGGCGCTCAGCAGCACAGAAGGGCCCGCCAAAGGCGAGCCCTCCTGCCGTCGCGTATGCGCGAATCCCTTTTTGTCGGGGCCACGCATACCGGGTGTGGGCGACGCCTTATCCACGCACGACGCGCTCGCTGCCCACAATCGAGCGGCGCGGTCGGTCGGCTTTCAATCTTCCCATTTCGGGGTCCTTCGTTCGAGAAAGGCCGCGATGCCTTCGCTTGCGTTAGGTTCGAGAGCGTTGGAGGTCATCACCGCCTTGGTGTAATCATAAGCGCGCGCTTGATCCAAGTCGATTTGCGCGTAAAATGCCGCCTTGCCGAGCGCAACAATTCCGCGGCTTGCGGCGGCGATGGTGCGCGCGAGTGCGAGCGTCTCGTCGTGAAGCCGATCGGGTGCAACGACCCGATTCACTAAACCCCACTCCAACGCCGTCGCCGCGTCGATCGAATTGCCGGTCAGCAGCATCTCCATCGCGCGCTTTCGCCCGATCGCGCGCGTCAGCGCAACCATCGGCGTGCTGCAGAATAACCCGATGCGCACCCCCGGCGTGGCGAACGTCGCTTCGCTCGAGGCAACGGCAAGATCGCATGCGGCAACGAGCTGACAGCCGGCGGCAGTTGCAATTTTCGCCACCTCTGCGATCACGGGCTGGGGCACGACCGTAATACGCGTCATGAGGGCGACGCAAGCATCGAAAACCGCGCGATAGCTTTCCTCTTCTCCGCCGACGAGTTCGCGCAGATCGTGACCGGCGCTGAATGCGGGACCTTGGCCGCGCAACACGATCGCGCGGACCTCGGTCTGCGCCGCGACTGAGGCTAACGCAGCGTCGAGAGCCCGCATCATCGCCAAGGATAGGGCGTTGCGTTTCTCGGGCCGGTTCATCGTGATGACGGCAACCTCGCCGTCGCGGTCTATTTGAATTCCAGTCTCGACCTGCATACCTCGCTCCAGGGCGACGGTGGTGGGCGATGCAGGACTTGAACCTGCGACTTCCTCCTTGTAAGGGAGGCGCTCTCCCAGCTGAGCTAATCGCCCCTGATTGCCGGCAAATTCGCTTCGGAGCGGGGCCGTTCTTCCGTCACGCCGCCACCGTTTATGAATAAGGTTTAGGAGCATTACGCAGCCGGGAAGGCTCCAGAGTGGCCGCGGAGCGGAGCCAACCTTGACCAAGCGATACCGAGCCGCCTACACCAGCGATGTCGCGAACGTCGCTTTGGCGCGACAGGTGGTCGCCGATTTCGCCGCCGCGTGCGGTTTCTCACCGGAAGGCGTGTCCGATATCCGGCTCGCGGCCGGCGAGGCGTTAAGCAACGCGGTCGAGCACGGCCGCGATACGCCGCGCCGGCGCATCGTGGTCGTCTGTTCCTTCGAAGGCGACGTGTTGTCGGTCGAAATTCGCGATAGCGGCAGCGGCTTCAGCGAACCCTCGGACCGGGAAAGCGTTCAGCCGGACGACCGCGGGCGCGGCTTTGGAATATTCTTGATGCGGCGTCTGATGGACGAGGTAACTTTCGCGCGCAATGGCAAGGTCGTGCGGCTCGTCCGGCATCTGGCCTAACGGCTACCCGTTACTCGCTCTTCGCCTCGGCGATTTTCTTTTGCAAAAGCGAAAGGGCGGCCCGTAGCTGCGCGTCTTTGTCGACGTCACCAAAACGCGCGTCCCGATTTTCATCGACTCGCACGTCCGGGTCGATGCCGCGCAAGTTGATGTCGCGCCGGCTGGGCGTGAGGTAGTGGGCCGTCGTGATCTTGATCGCGGCGCCGTCCGGCAGCGGCGTCAGCGTCTGCATCACGCCCTTTCCAAACGTTCTCGCTCCGACAAGCATTCCGATGCCGTCATCTTGCAATGCACCGGCCGTGATCTCGGAGGCGGAAGCCGTAAACTGATTCACCAGCACGGTAACGGGGAGCGTAATCGAGGGATCTCCGTCGGCGTCGATCGTCGTCGCGCGCTTGCCGCGCTCTTCGACCGTGAGCAAAGCCTTGTTCGCAATGAAGCGCGAGCTGATGTCGAGAGCCGAATTGACATATCCGCCGCCGTCGTTGCGTAAATCGAGGACCAGCGCCTTCGCGCCCGAATCTCGCAAACGCGCAATGGCCGTGTCGAACTCCGCCGGCGTCCCACGGCCGAACTCCATCACCCAGACGTATCCGATCTCGCCGGGCAGCATCTTGAATACGACGGTCGGCGGCTGCACGTTATCGCGGGTGATCGTGAACGCGGACGACGCGCCGGAACGTTGCACCGTAACCGAGACGACGGTGCCGGGGTTGCCGCGCAGACGACCGCTGACCGCATCGACGCTGAGTCCTTTGATCGGCTTTGTGTCGATCGTCGTGATGATGTCTCCAACCGCAAGGCCGGCGCGCTCGGCGGGCGTGCCGGGAAGCACGTACGTGACGCGGACGTCACCGGAAGCCGCATCCGGCTCGATCATGACGCCGATTCCCCCAATTCGTTTTGGGTCGAGGGCATCGTTGAACGCTTTGAACTCGTCGGGCGTAAAGAACTGCGTGTAACGGTCGTTCGTCGCTTTCGCCATCGCAGCGATCGCGACGTATGCGAACTCGCTGGGCGTTCCGTGAGCGCTTCGAGCCGTGGACGCAATCGCGCCGTCGAGCTCGGCGAGCGTTGCGTCCCGATCGCCCTGAACCGTAAGTGCGGGCGGCGCGACCGTCGCGCCGCGCTTTCGCGCCGCCTGCGCGAGCGCATCGGATGCAGCCGCGAGCAATACTGCAGGATCGACCGCTTCGTAGTACGTCGTGGTCAAAAGCTGGAAGCTCTGGGCGACGTCGCCCGCCACTTGGTACGGAAGCGCGGCCGGCGCCGCACCGAGACAAAAGAGTGAAAGCACCACCGAGGCGGCTGCAGCGCGTCCCGTGGCTTGCGAAAACGGCATCATGATCTCCTCATTCGACGCTTACCGGCATAACGCATGGCGCGCGTCAGACGTTGCGGCTTGCCGCTGCGCGGCGCAGCCGATCCATCATTGCCAGACCTAACCCGCCATCATCGATAGGCTGGGCGTCAATACGGCCAAGCTTGGCCGAATCGAGCTCGTGCAATGCTTCAAAGAAGGCGGCAGCCGCTTCACGGAGGTCGCCGGACGGCGATAGCACGCGCATCTCCGCATACCCATCGAAACGGTCGCGTAAAGAAAGTACGCCCGCCCCGACTCGTTCCGAAACCGGAACCGTCGCCGGGTCGATGAGCCGCAGTGGGGTACGCGGGGCGTAATGCCGTCGTAACATCCCAGGCGCGCGCGCCGGGCCTTCCGAAATCACGGCAATCGGTCCGACGATCGCCTCGAGCGCTTCAATTTCAAGCGCGCCGGGACGCAATACCGACGGTTCGGGATCGAATGCCACGATCGTCGATTCGATGCCGAATTCCGTCGAACCGCCGTCAAGGATCAGATCCACATCGTCATTTAAGCTTTCATCGACGTGCTCGGCGCGCGTCGGACTCAGGCTGCCGAACCTGTTGGCACTCGGCGCTGCGATGGGTCCCCCGACGGCTTGCAACAGCGAGCGCGCGATTCGATGCGACGGCATGCGCACGGCCACGGTCGGCAATCCCGAGGTCACTAATGCCGGCACGGAGCCGCGCTTGGGCAAGACAAGCGTCAGCGGCCCGGGCCAGAAGCGTCGCGCCAGCTCGTCGGCAAGCGGGGGAACGTTCGCAACCACCTCGTCGAGCATCGCACGATTCAACACGTGAACGATCAGCGGATCGAACCGAGGCCGGCGCTTGATCTCAAAGATTCGCGCCACAGATGCCGGTTCCAAAGCGAGCGCTCCCAAGCCGTACACCGTTTCGGTCGGAAAAGCGACGACGCCGCCGGTTCGCAAGAGCTCGGCTGCGTGCTTGACGCTGGCATCGTTGGCCGGCAGTATCCGCACGCGGAAGGGATGGCGCCCGCCCTCGGCCGATACCTTTTTGTCATGGCTCCTCGTCGCCGCCGGTTGCGGACTTTACCGCTGATCGCGCTTCTATTTGCCGCAGCGCCGCTTGCGCTGAGCGGCTGCGGGGGCGGAGCCTCCGGCTCGAGTAATCCCGGCGCGCTTCCGCCACCTCCGCCGGCGGCGCAGGGCAAGTATTTCACTCACCTCGTCATCGTGATTCAAGAGAACCGCACGTTCGACAATCTCTTCGCAACGTATCCGGGAGCCGACGGCACCACGCGCGGCAGGACGCACAACGGCCGCAGCATTCTCTTGCGCCGAGCGAATCTCGCAAGTCCGATCTCGCCGAACAACGCCTATCCGTTCTGGAGGCGCGACTGGAACGCCGGAAAGATGAACGGATTCGATACCGTTTCCATCGGCAGAATACCGGGAACCTATGTTTATCAATATGTCGATCCGCCGCAAATACGACCGTATTGGGAGCTCGCGAACGAGTACGTGCTCTCGGATCACACGTTCCAAACTCAAGGCAGCGGAAGCTTTACGGCGCACCAAGATTTGATTCGCGGCGGAACGGAGACCGGCTCGGGAGAGAGCCTCATCGACTTTCCGAACGATTCGGGTTACCCATGGGGCTGCGACGCGCCCTTGGGCACGCGAACCTCGTTGATCACGGAACGAAACCATTACATGCTCGATGAGGGTCCGTTTCCGTGTCTGAAATACGCGACGCTTCGGGATCTGCTCGACGCGCATCAGGTATCGTGGCGATACTATGCGCCGCCGGCGGGCCACTTTAGCGGCAACCTCTGGAACGCGTTCGACGCGATAGCCGCCGTACGCGAC
>JAFAHB010000074.1 GCA_019237435.1 Vulcanimicrobiota bacterium | reverse complement strand
AGCACCGGCGGCAAATCGTGCACGATGGCCGTCCAGCTGTCGCCCGAGTCCGCCGACACGTAGACTTGGCCGCCGGTCGTGCCGAAGTAAATGCCGCACGAATCGAGCGAATCGACGGCCATCGCGTCGCGCAACACGTTCACGTAGCAATTCTGCTGCGGAAGCCCGCTTGTCAGCGCCTCCCACTCGTCGCCGCCGGTGCGGCTGCGGTATACTTGCAGCCTTCCGTCGATTGGGAAGTGCTCCGAATCGCTCTTGATGGGGACCACGTAAATCGTCTCGGGCTCGTGCGCGTGCACGTCGATCGGAAATCCGAAATCGGTCGGAAGATTGCCGCTGACCTCGCGCCACGAATCGCCGGCATCGTCGCTGCGCATGACGTCCCAGTGCTTTTGCATGAAGAGCACGTTGGGGTTGGAGCGATGCATCGCGATGCGATGCACGCAGTGCCCGACCTCGGCTTCCTGCTGCGGAATGCTGTTCGATTTCAATCCCTTATTGATCGGACGCCAAGTCGTGCCGCCATCGTCGCTGCGAAACGCGCCGGCTGCGGAGATCGCGACGAACATGCGTCCGTGCCGCTGCGGGTCGAGGAGGATGGTGTGCAGGCACATTCCGCCGGCGCCGGGTTGCCACGAACCCGCGGATGGGTGCGTGCGCAGGCCCGCAAGTTCTTGCCAACTCCGCCCGCCGTCGGTGGAATGGAAAAGTGCCGCGTCTTCTACGCCGGCGTAGAGTAGATCGGGATCGGCAGGCGACGGCTCGAAATGCCAGACCCGAGCAAACTCCCACGGATGGGGCGTGCCGTCGTACCACAAATGCGTTCCCGGCGTCCCGTCGTATACGAAGCGATTGTCCACCGGCGTCCAGGTACGGCCGCCGTCGTCGGAACGCTGAACGATTTGCCCAAACCAGCTCGACGTCTGCGATGCGTAGAGCCGGTTGGTATCGGCGGGCGAAGCCTTGACATGGTAGATCTCCCAGCCGGCAAAGTGCGGGCCGTCGATTTTCCAATCTTGTCGCTTGCCGTCGGCGGTCATGATGAAAGCGCCTTTGCGCGTACCGACCAATACGCGAACCAAACTCATCTGCCGCTCCTTGCGCCCAGCGGTGACGGATGACGAGGCTCGTAGAGGCCGATGCGCTCGCCACCGGGCAAGATTATCGTCGTCGACCGCCCCCAGTTTCGATCCTCTACGGGTCCGTCGGTCTGGATTCCGCGTTCAGCCAATTGTGCGACGACGCCGTTGACGTCGTCGCACATGAGGTAAACCTCGTGTTCCGGTGCTTCTTCTGCCGGATGCACCGCGATCTCGGTGGGCGGCGCGGCGAAAACCGGCCATCCTTCGCCGGCGTCGACCGATCGCAATTGCAACACGTCGGCCAAGAACTCGCGTACCTTCTCAGCGTGACGGCTGAAGAGAATCACGTGCATGCCCGTTATCATCGTGCCGATACCTCGCGCGCTGCTTACGCCGTCGTTAGCCCTGCCCCTTTGTGTCGTTTGGAAGCCGCACGAAAAAGCGCTTGCGACGGCTCCGAAAGCCGCGCACGAGCTCGACGTCGCAGCGAGCAACGCCATAGGCGCCGGCCAGCGCGCGAACGCATGCTGCGTTCGCGGCGCCTTCAACGGCGCGCTCTCGAACGCGCAAGACGAGCTCTCCATTTTCATTTGAAAGCCCGGGGCGCTTCGAGCCCGGTTTGATGCGAACATCAATCATCATGATGCGGGAGAGAGCTTTGTGCTAGCGAAGGGGCGCTCCCTTGGAGGTAATTCGATGAGAAAATTTTCCCTGCTCTTCGTGTTTGCAACGACCCTTATCGCACCGGTTGGCGTACGGTCCGAGACAGGCATGGCCGCTATGCAATATTACGTCGGTACCTGGACATGCACCGGCGGCGAAATCGGTGAAGCCGCCACGACTGCCACCCTGACCTACACGCTCGACGAGGGCGTTATGCGTCAATGGGTCAACGTTCCGGTGCAAGGCAAGATGAAGAAGCCCTACGTTCTCAACGCCGCGACGACGTACGACGTGAAGAACGGGCGGTACGTTCAAGCCGGCCTTGACAGCGACGCTGCGTGGTGGGTCAGTTATGCGAAGCCGTGGAGCGGCGATACCGAAGTCTGGATCGATCACGCCAACTCGAGCGGCAAGCTCGGGCGCGGCGAACAGACGCGCACGAACGAAAATGCGTTCAGTTTCAGCGGCTATTCGACCGCGAGCGCGACGAAAGCGAACTTCCACGTGATCTGTCACCGCACGACATAAATTTGGACCCGTTTGTTAAAACGGGTCATTACTCGTCGTCGTAAGCCCACGAGCCCAGGGTTTCGAGATCCCTCAGCTCCTGGTCGTCATCTGCTGGGCGCTCCTGAGCTTTGCGGCGTTTGTCCTCGTGCGCGCCGGCTTTGCGCAGATTCGTCGCGGGGCCGCGCCGCGGAACGATCTCCGGTTTCTGTTTCTTAGCCATGACCAGGTTTGCTAGTAGGCTCTGATTCCGTCGGGCGTGCCCCATCCGCCCGGACCCGAATAGAACTTTTTGTATCTGCCGTCGCCGCAGAGGTAGCTGTTGCAGCCGCCATCGCTACCGGTACCGGGATGATGGAAATACCTTTTGTGCTGGCTTCTCGTCAGATCCCAAAACCTTTCGCCTCCGTTGGCATTCCACGACGACGCGTTGCCGGCGAGCCCGATGACGCCGGCGGTAAACGGCGAAGCGACGCTCGTGCCGCAGACGCCGTTCCAGCCGCCGTAGATGCTGACGTAGACGGCAACGCCGGGCGAGCAACCCGATTCGAGCGAAACGTCGGCGATTGTGCGGTAGCCGCAGTCCGGATCGTGCTGCCAGGACGGCTTCGGAATGCCTGAAGCGCATCCGTAGCCGGCGTCCGACCAGAGGGTTTCGCTATAGTGGGAATCGCTCTCCGCAAGTTGCGTGCCGCCGACTGCGATGACGCTAGCGAGCGCCGACGGAGCGCCGATGTTGTCGAAGCCGGCGTCACCGGACGATGCCAGATAGGCGACGCCGGGGGTGTCGAAGTAGTTCGAAAAGTTTGAGTCGCCGCAGTCCCAACTGCCGTAGCAAATCCAGCTGTTGCTGAGAATCGTCGCGCCAAGCAAAACGGCCGTCTTTTCGGCCGCTTCAAAGTCGCTGATACCGCCTTTGCTCTCCATCAGAAAGATGTTGCACCTCGGGCAGGACGCGGAAACCATGTCGATGTCGAGCGCGCTCTCGAGACACCAGCCATAGTTCTGGCAGCTTGCTGGATAGTTGGATTGCTGCCCGTTCTCGTTGTATTTATACAAGTTGCCCTGGCCGAGGCCATACTCGTTACGGTACATCGCAAGATCGGCCGAAGTATTGCCGAGATCGCCAGCCTCGATGACGGCGACGTTCATGCCCGTCCCTTTTTTGAGATCGCCGG
>JAFAHB010000071.1 GCA_019237435.1 Vulcanimicrobiota bacterium | reverse complement strand
CAGCGAGCCGTGTTCGATCGAGTCGATGCCCGACCTCAGCGCGTTCTTGATGCCTTGCGTTCCAATTGCATGAGCCGCGGTGCGCAAGCCGTGCCGGTGCGCCTCGTCAATGGCTGCAGCGAGCTCTTCGGGCGTGAGCTGGGCGTTGCCGGGAACGGCGCCCTTGGTGAGCACACCGCCGGTCGCAATCAGTTTGATGCAATCGGAGCCCGCCCACATTTGCTCTCGTACTGCTTTGCGCGCGTCCCACGGCGAATCCACGGCTCGCCCGATTGGCCAGCCGTGGCCGCCGGTCATGCAAAGCACGTTACCCGCGGCTCGCATGCGCGGACCGGAGATGCGTCCCTCCACGATTGCGTCGCGCACGTCGGCCGCGATCGAATTCGAGCTGCCCAAATCGCGAATGGTCGTGACGCCGGCCTTCACCGACTTGCACGCATTGGCGACGGCGCGCAGCATCCGCTGATTCGGCGTCGTCGTCGCGATCATGCCCATCATGTCGGGCTCGCCGCTGCCTTCGAGGTGCGCGTGCGCGTTGACGAGGCCCGGCGTGACGCAGGGCGCCTCCAGATCGCAATGGCCGCTCGCCGCGCGAATCGCTGCAATCGAGCCGTTTTCGATAACGATATCGAGGCGCCGCTTCGGCGGCTCGAGCGTGCCGTCGTAAAAAACACCGGCTCGGACGATCATCGTGCGGTTATTCGAAGCCGGCGTGAGGCGGCCTTTAGCTCATCGTGAAGCGGGTGAGGCTGCTGACGCCGTCGACGACGAGCTGCACGGCAATCGCCGCGACGACGATCCCGACGATTCGGCTGACCGCGTCGATTCCCGTTTGGCCGACGCGCGCCGTCAGCTTTTCCGCGCCGCGCATGAACAGATAATTGATGGCGATGACGATCAGCGCGACAATCACGAAGATGACGCCGTTCCGATAATGGTGCATGTCTGTCGGATTTACCAGCGCGACACTCGCGGTGAGCGCGCCGGGACCGGTGATCATCGGTATCGCGAGCGGGAAGACCGATGGATCGCTCGCAGGCTCGGCGTTCGCTCGCGCGGTCTCGCATATTTCGCGATGCGTTCGCTGCGCGAAGACGGTGTCGAATCCAACCTTCAGCAACAAGAGGCCGCCGGCGATCTTGAACGCGCCGATCTTTACGCCGAGCGCGCCGAGCAGCGCTTCGCCGGCGAACGCGAAGGCGACGAGCGTTACGGCGGCGACGATCGAGGCACGCCGCGCGATCTGCGCTTGATCTTTGTCGGTGCGCCCCTCCGTCAGCGTCGCGAACACGGCGGCAGTAGAGACCGGATTCATCAGCGCGATCAAGGTGACGAAGACGAAGAGCGCCTCGTCCAGATAGCCCGTCAGCACCGTACCCACCGAAGCTTCGCCAGCGCGGCCTGCGCACGCGCGATCGCGGCGTCGTCCACCGGTCCGTCCACCAGCATCGTGAAATGACCCATCTTCCGCCGCGCAACGGCGTGGCGCTTGCCGTACATGTGCACAACGATAGTTGGATCCGTCAAGAGATCGGCAACTCCGTCCAAATGGTTGCCCGTTCCGGTGCCGAGCACGTTCATCATGATCGCGTTGGCGAGAAGGCGCGGGGGCGCAAGCGGAAGGTCGCAGATCGCACGGACGTGTTGTTCGTACTGCGAGCACTGCGTCACGTCGATCGTATAGTGCCCGCTGTTATGAGGGCGAGGCGCGATCTCATTGAGCATCAGCTCGCCCGCCGTCGAAACGAAAAACTCCACGCAATACGTGCCCACGATGCGCAAGCCTCTTCCCACGGTCGCGGCCGCCTCCCGCGCTCGAGCTGCGATTGCTTCGTCAATGCGCGCCGGAGCGATCGTCATCGCGAGAATTCCCCGGTCGTGCGTATTCTCCGCAACCGGATATGCGACGATCTCGTCACGCGAACTGCGCGTCGCAATCACGCTAACCTCGCACTTCAGCGACGCCATGCGTTCGAAAATCAGGGGGGCTCCGGCCGCTGCCTCCAGCGCGGCGCGGGCTTCCTCGATCGAGTCGGCGCCCCATTGCCCTTTGCCGTCGTAGCCGCCGCGCACGGTCTTGAGAATCGCGGGAAACCCGATCGTTTTTGCGGCTTTATCCAGATCGCCGGCGTCGCGAACGCTTGCGAAGTCCGTAGTTTGTAGACCCGCGTCGCGCGCGAACTGCTTTTCGAGCAGCCGGTCTTGAGTTACGTGCAGCACGTTGCTCGCGGGCGTCACGCGATACGAAAGCGATTCGAGATGCCGCACCGAGCCGATATCGATGTTCTCGAACTCGTACGTGATCACGTCGCTGCGCCGCCCGAGCTCTTCGATCGCGCCGAGATCGTCGTACGCCGCCACGATCTGCTCGTCGGCCACCTGCCCGCAGGGCGAGTGTTCCTGCGGGTCGAGCGTCACGACGTAATATCCCATGCGTTTCGCGTCGAGTGCGAACATTCGGCCAAGCTGGCCGCCTCCGATCACGCCGATCGTTTCGACTCGCTTCAATCCAGCGTACTGGAGGCCGCCGCATCGTGCATCCGTTCGACGTAAGCCGCGAGGCGGGTTGCGACGGCGGCGTCGCGCAACGCAACGATGCGAGCGGCAAACAGCGCGGCATTGACCGCGCCGCCGATCGCCATCGTCGCTACCGGAACTCCGGGCGGCATCTGCACGATCGAGAGCAGCGAATCGAGCCCGTTTGCGCGCGTGTGCACCGGAACGCCGATCACGGGAACGAGGGTCTTGGCCGCGGTCATGCCGGGAAGATGCGCCGCGCCTCCCGCGCCGGCGATGATGGCCGCGAGTCCGCGCCGCGCGGCCGATTCCGCGTATTCGAACATTTCGTCGGGCATGCGATGTGCCGAAACGACTCGAACCTCGCACGGAATTCCCAACTCGGCGAGCGTATCGCGCGCCGCCGACATCGTTTCCCAGTCGGAACGGCTCCCCATGATGATACCCACGACCGGTGATTCGCTCGTTTGCGTCACTGCCGAGGCGCTTCGCGCCTTCCTCAATTTTGTCATCCTGACCGGAGCGACAGCTGTGTTATCCTGAGCGGAGCCGCGAAGCGGCGGAGTCGAAGGGCGAAGGGCGAAGGACGCAGCATGTCGCGTTTTCTTCTCGGCATCAACTACTGGCCGCGCGCAAGCGCCATGTACATGTGGCAGCGCTTCGATATCGATGAGATCGGCGAGGACTTCGCACGAATCAAAGAGCTCGGACTCGACGTCGTGCGTTTTTTCTTGATGTGGGAAGCGTTTCAGCCGGCGCCGAACGCGATGAACGCCGAAACACTGCGCCGGTTCGATGCGGTGATGGGGCGAATCGCCGACGCGGGATTGCGCGCAATGCCGACGCTCTTCTGCGGCCACATGAGCGGCGTGAATTGGCTGCCGGCATGGACGCTCGAGCGCGAAACGGTTGAAGGCCGCTTCAGGACGATCTCCGACGGCGCCGTCGTCGACCGATCGATCGGCGATTTCTATGCCGACCCGCAGCTGGTTGAGGCGCAGCTCTTGTTCGCACGCCGCGTCGGCGAACGGCTACGCGGTCACCCCGCGCTCTTTGCATGGGATTTGGGTAACGAGTTCTCAAATCTGCGGTTGCCGCGAACGCCATCCGACGCCGCCGAGTGGAGCGCGCGCTTGACCGATGCGCTGATCGAGGTTTCCGGCGCGGGCGTATCCGGCGGCATGCACGGCGAAGACTTCGACAAAGACCGGCGCTTGCGTCCGTCGAGCATCGCCCAACCGTGGATCTTTGCGACGATGCACGGCTACTCGGTCTACAGCGCGTTTGCGCGTGACCGCCTCGACTCCAACGTCGTGCCGTTCCTTTGTCAGCTTCAACAGTCGTTCAGCGGTAAGCCGGTGCTCTTCAGTGAGTTCGGCAATCCGCAGTGTCCGCCGGGGCGAAACGAGGTTGACGGCTTCGCCTGTTTGGATGAAGCCGAGATGGCGCAATACGCGAGCGACGTGCTGGAGCGGCTTCACGCGGGCGGCGCGCTCGGCGCGTTTTGGTGGTGCTGGAGCGATTACGATCCGGCCCTGGCGAACTCGCCGCCGTTCGATCGAGCGCCGCACGAGCTGCGATTCGGCGTCGTCCGCAGCGACGGCACCCTCAAACCCGTCGCGGCGACGCTTAGACAGTTCGCGCGCAAAGCGCGCGACGTGGTCACGCCGCCGCCGGCTCCGATCGCCGACGAAGCCGACCATTACGCCGGTCTTCCCGAAAGCATCGGCGCCGAATACCGCGCGTATTGCGACACGCATGCATGAAAATGCCCGCACGCTGATCGTCACCGGTGCGAGCTCGGGAATCGGTCGCGCGGTCGCGCTCGCTTCCGCGCGTGCCGGTTATCGCATCGTGATGGTCGCACGGCGCGCCGATCGGCTCGAACATGTTGCCTCAGAGCTTCGCAACGCCGGCGGCGAGTGCGTCGTCTTCGCCGGCGACGTCACCGCGCGCGACGTGCCCGCGCGCATCGTCGAGGTCGCCCTGCGAGCGTACCGGCGAATCGACGTGCTCTTCAACAACGCCGGCGCCGGCGCATACGGTGGTCTGTTGGAGCAGAGCGACGCTGCGATCGAGGCGCAATGGCAGCTCAACGTCGCGGCGCCGCTTCGTATTGCGCGCGCAGCCCTGCCGCAACTCGAGGTGACGCGCGGTCACATCATCTTCATCGGCTCCGGCGTCGCTCGGATTCCTCTTCCTCGTCAAGGCGCGTATGCGCTAACCAAGGCCGCGATCCGGGCGGCGGCCACTCAACTGCGCCGCGAGCTTCGCCCGCGCGGCGTTGCGGTGACGTACGTGGACCCCGGCGTCGCGGCAACCGAGTTTCACAGCTCTTCGGGCGTCGCACGCCCGCCGGGGCCCATTGGTTCGGCGGAGCGCGTTGCGCGTGCAATCCTGCGCGGCATGCAGCGACGGCGCGCCGTGATTAATGCCGTGCCGTGGCAGACTGCATTCACCGTGGTTGGCGAATGGGCCGGTACGCTCGCCGACTCTACCATTAGGCGGTTCTACACCATGCGACCCGTCGAAACGCCGCAGACACCACGTGTTCCGCTGAGCGAAACGCCGCCGCCCCAAACGTGTTATCCTGAGCGGAGCGCCGTAGGCGCG
>JAFAHB010000041.1 GCA_019237435.1 Vulcanimicrobiota bacterium | reverse complement strand
GGAATACGCATAAATTGATCGACGCTCGAGTTGAAGCTCATCGCTACGACGACCTCGTGAATGAGCTCCGAGCCTTCCGGCCCCAAGACCGCCGCGCCGAGTATCCGGCCGCCTTCACGCTCGGCCATCATCTTGACGAAGCCCTTGGTCTTTCCTAGACATTGCGCCTTTCCGTGCTCGGCGAAGTCGTACCGCCCCAAAACGTACGGAACTCCTTTGCGGCGCAGCTCCTTTTCGCTCATCCCGACGGCCGCATACTGCGGGTCGGTGAAGACCGTATGCGTGGACACGAGGCGATAATCGGCAACCTCCTCGACATTAAGGCAAGCGTTACGCGCCGCGACCTCGCCCTGATAGATCGCGACGTGCACGAGCATGTAATCGCCCGTGACGTCGCCGACCGCGTAGATGTTAGGATTGCTCGTGCGCAAATGACCGTCGACGGTTACTGCGCCGCTGGGGTTGCGGACCACGCCGGCCTTATCCGCGTCCAGCTCCGCGGTGCACGGCGCGCGGCCAAGTGCGTAAAAGATTTCTTCGCCTACGGCTTCACGTTGCGCCCCGCCGCGCAGATAGAGCACGCTTTTTTCGTCACCGCGGCGCTGCGCTCGCAGCAGCGAGGCATGAGTGACGACGTCTATCCCTTCTTCGACGAAGTACCCCGTCAATGCGTCGCCTACGTCGTCGTCGCTGGACGTCAGCAAGTGTCCGCTGCGAATGACCATCGTCGTCCGCGCGCCCATGCGCGCCAGAAACTGGCCGAGCTCGCAGGCCGTGTAACCACCGCCTAGGACGACGACGGACCTTGGGATTCGCTCCAGCGCGAGCAATGCGTCGCTGTCGATGTAACCAGCCTCCGGCAGACCCGGCAAAACGCTGGGTTGAACGACGCTTCCGGTTGCGATAACGAACTTATCCGCGGAGAGAACCGTGTTCTCTCCGACGCGCAGCTCGCTTGGAGAAAGAAAGCGCGCCTGCCCCAGGTAAAGGGTGAAGTCTCGTATCCCGTCGACGCGGTACTCGGCGAAGCCCTCCACCAACCGCCGCTTGCGCGCGGCAATGAACGGCATGTCTGCGGTCACGGCTTCAGCGTTGACTCCCAGGGCTGCGGCCTCGCGCGCATCTTGCAGCGCATCGCTCGAGGCCAACAGCGTCTTGCTCGGCATGCAGCCGCGCAGGATGCAGAGACCGCCCAGGGGACCTCGATCGACGAGAGCCACGTCGCACCCGACGTCGCGGGCAGTTCGGGCGGCTGCGTAGCCGGCCGATCCAGCCCCAACGACGATCAGATCGTGATGGCGCGTCTGCGCGATCGCGGTTCCCTACCGCCCGTGAGGGCGCGCGGCGAGCCGGTGCGTCGACTCTATAAAGCGCACGGTCCCACTGGAATGGACGAGAATCGAATGCGTTCGGGCGTGATTTCCGAAAAATCGAACGCCACGCACCAAGTCGCCATCCGTGATTCCCGTGGCGCAGAAGATGACGTCGTTACTGCGAACGAGATCGTTCAACTCCAGAACGCGGCCGACGTCGCCAAGGCCCATCTCGACCGCGCGCTGCCGCTCCGTCTCGTTGCGCGGCTGCAACCGTCCCATAAAGTTTCCGCCCAAGCACTTGATAGCCGCCGCGGCGAGAACGCCTTCGGGAGCTCCGCCGGTCCCCATCGCCACGTGAACGCCGGTCGAATCGATCGCAGTCGCGATACAGGCGTCAACGTCACCGTCGGAGATCAGCCGGATTCGCGCACCGGCAGCGCGGACTTCAGCAATCAAATCGGCATGACGCGGGCGATCCAAGATAATGACGCAAACGTCGTTGATCGGTTTTTCGAGCGCATTGGCAACGGCTTCGAGATTCTCGCGCACTGGTGCGTCGATGTGAACGTACGGCGCGGCCCGTGCGCCGACAGCGAGCTTTTTCATGTACGTGTCGGGGGCGTGTAACAGGCCCCCTCGCTCGGCAATCGCCATGACCGCAATGGCGTTAGGCAAGCCGTTCGCTACGAGATTCGTACCCTCGACAGGGTCGACGGCAATGTCGACCTCTTTACCGCCCGCGCCGACCTCTTCGCCGATGTAGAGCATCGGAGCTTCGTCGCGCTCGCCTTCTCCAATGACGATCCGGCCCGCGATTTCCATTTCGCCTAGCGCTTCGCGCATCTTCTCGACCGCGGCAGCGTCGGCTGCATCGCGCTCGCCTCGTCCCATCCAACGCGACGCCGAGAGGGCCGCGCTTTCGGTCACTTTCACGAAATCGAGCGAGTGCACCGGATGGTCCAATAGCGCACGCATGATTGCTCGTGCCATTGGTTAGACCGTACAAAGGAAAGCGGCGCATTTCCTGTTAAGAATCTCGCGCGTGTCGGTCGGTACCCATCTGTCGCAACCCATTCGCTCGCGGGCCATCCCGCTAGCCGATCTTTTGGTTGTCGGATGGCCTGCTCGGGCCGCCGTCGCGTCCGCCGGCTTGACCCTCGGATTTTTCGCCTGGTATGCCGTCGTCGTTCCGAGCCATCATGGTGCGCTCGGTGAGTTCGGTCTGCTTGCCGGCATATGTGCCGGCCTCGTAGCCGCAATTGCGTTGTGGATCTGGTATGCCCGTTATTTTGCACGCCGCGCCTCCATCACGCTCGCGCGCTCTCTGCAGTATGACGCCATCACGTGGCTTCCGTTCCTACTTCTTTGGCTTACGTTCGTCTTGCCGCCGGAACTCACGCACGGTGCTCGGCTCTTCCTCGTCGCCATTACGCTGGCGTGCGTCGGCAAGGTCCTCATTGCCGCGCGATTCAATCAAACCGTACGCGAGGTTCTGGTCGACTTTGCAGCGACGAGAATCGCGATCGTCGTCATCGCCGAGCTTGCCGCGGTAATCATCGGACAGCGCGCCGGTGTGCACGTCCAAGAATCCTCGCATGCTCTGCTCGCCGTCTGGGGGCGCTGGGACGCGGTCCACTACCTCGACATTGCGACGCATGGGTACCAAGGCACCGACATGGCCTTCTTTCCGCTTTATCCGCTTTTGATACGCATCGTCGGAGCGCTTGCCGGCAACCATCTCATCGCCGGCTTGCTGATTTCCAGCGCATGCTTCTTCTTCGGCTTACTCTATCTTTACAAACTGCTCGAGCACGAATACGACCGCGCCGTAGCGCGGCGCGCCATTTTCTACGTCTCAATCTTTCCGACGGCGGTCTATTTCACGGCGGTCTATACCGAATCGCTCTTCTTCATGCTAACGGTTGCCTCGTTTTATTACATGCGCCAGCGCCGGTGGTGGATTGCCGCCGCAATAGGGTTCCTTGCCGCATTGACGCGCGTCGAAGGCGTCCTGCTGATCGTTCCCTTTACGATCGAGTGGTGGGCGCAAGATCGACTGCTCGGCCGACGAGCGCTCTACGATCTCTTGGCGGGAGCGCTGATTCCACTGGGCTTAGCCGTCTACATGGCCTACCTGTGGGTGTTGCGGGCGGACCCGCTTTATTTTTCACACGTCCAGATCCACTGGAACCGCCATCTCGCGCCTCCGTGGGTCAGCTTGGCGAACGCGTTCGGCAAAGTCCTTCACGGTCCGGGAGCACAGCTGATCGCAAATCAGTCGCTCGAGATCGCCTTCACGCTACTAATGATCGGAGTCCTGGTCGCCGGCTGGCATAGCCTGCGGCCGTCGTACATCGCATATATGGCACTCTCCATCTTGGTGCCGATGTCCACGTCGAACTTGATGTCGATGCCTCGCTTCGCTCTGGTTCTCTTTCCGATGTTCGCGATTCTGGCGCGCTGGGGCGAACGGCCTTGGGTCAACAACGTGATTCTCGCATTTTCGCTCCCGCTGCTCGGGCTCTTCACCGTACTCTTCGCCGACTGGTACTGGGTTGCGTAAACCGGCGTCGAATTCATTTGATACGCCGCCGAGCCTCGTTCACACGCTCGGCCGCCGGCGGGGCGTTCGCCAATTCGTGAAGTTTGGGATCGTCGGAGCATCGGGAACGATCGTGAACTTCGTCGTTGCCCATGGTCTCGAAAAAACGACGGAGCTCTCTTGGTTCGCCGACTTCTCCATCGGATTCATGGCGGGCGGGGTGTCCAACTACCTGCTCAATCGAATCTGGACGTTTCGCTCGCGCCGTAATCCCTGGATCGAAGGAGCGCAGTTTCTCGCCGTTTCTGCCGTCGCGCTCGTCGCCGGCAATCTCGTCATAGCCGCAGCGCAACGGTACGGCTTTCATCATTTCACGGCAACGTGGCTGGCTGCAACCATCGCCGGCGTATTCATCAACTTCTTCCTCAACAAATATTGGACGTTTCGGCACCTGAATTGAGGGGGGTTCTTGTGCCGACCGTGTCGGCCGCGTCAAGGCAAAGAATTTATTGGGGGGTAGGATTAGCTGGTATACTGCTGATCGGGTTGGCGTTGAGGCTGCATGGGATTCATGACCCGATGCTGGACCATCCCGGATGGCGGCAAGGCGATACCGCGGCGATCGCGCGCAATTTTTTTCGCTTGCGTTTCGATATCATGTACCCCCAGACGATGTATAACGGGCCGCCGCCGAACTACGTCGAGCTCGAGCTGCAAATCGTTCCCTTCATCGTCGCGACGGCTTATAAGGTTTTCGGGATTCACGAAATCTTCGGACGGATCGTTGTGCTGGCATTTAGCCTGGGCACGGTCGTCACGATCGCTTTTTTCGGCCGCTGGCTGTTCAACAGTACGCTCGCGGGAATTGCCGCCGCTTTTTTCTACGCAATTTTTCCTGGAAGCGTCTATTACGGCAGGACGTTCACGCCTGATTGCGCGATGGTCTTCTTCTTGACGGCGGCGCTCTACGCGACGTCGCGTTACATCGCCGAGGCCGAGGGTCCGGCGCCTTACGCCCTGGCAGGATCCACGCTGCTCTTGACGCTTGCCTATTTGGCAAAGCCCGTCGCCGTGCTTGCCGCGGCACCGTTGCTGGGCATGATGGGCGAGCGCGCGCGCGCCCACCGCGCCTTCCCCGCGCTAGGCGCCGCAACGTTGCTCGTCGTCCCAATACTCGTTCTGGTCGTCTACGACCGGCGCATCGCGTCGTACGCGGAGTGGCATTGGGCCAGCGGCATCACGCGACTTCACGTCCTGCCGGCGCTGCAGGCTTCGCTCACGAGCGCTGCGGCGCTCGGTGCTAAGCTCACCAATTTTCGCACTGTCGTCGCTATGCTGCGGGTGACGATGTTGGGCGATATTTCGTTTTGGCTTGCGATCGCCGGTTTCGTCGCGCTGCCGTGGGTCGCGGCGCGTACGAAAGCCTTACTCTGGGGTTGGCTGATCGGAGGCTTGATCTACCTCTACGTCGTCGTGACGGTCGAACGCGTCGATTACTACTTATATCCGTTGCTTCCGCTTTGCGCGCTCGTCATCGCGGGGCCGCTCGCCCGATTCGTTGCGGGTTTGCGCGAAGCCGACATCGCTACGCCGGCGCGCCTCGCCCTCCTGGCGACGGTTCCGCTGATCTGCATTACGGCGCTGCTCTTCGGCCGAGTTCCAATAGCGCCGTACTATGGCTATAATAAGGACGCCTACCGGAACGCCGTTGCGCTGGACTACGCGCTGCCGAAGGATGCCGTCATCGTCATGGGGCACTATGGGCCCGACGTCCAATATTATATCGATCGCTTCGGTTGGGAAGAGGACCCAATCATTTGGACGTCCTTCGACGAAGAGAGCGCTATACGCAAGGGAGCGCGCTACTTTGTCGCTATCGAAGACAATCGCTTACGCAACAATATGGAGCTGTGCGCGTGGCTCGCGCGTTTCCCGAGGCTCGCCTACGCGGGCGCGTGGCCCGTTTACGAAACCGACCCTGCTAAAGTCTCGCCCAAAGCCGAGCGTTTTTGGCGGGAGTTCCGGAACGCCGAGCGATCGGGCGCCGGTCGCGCGTTCCTCGACGCGAACGGACTCTGCCGCCTCGCGCCGTCTTAGGAGCCGCCGAATGCCTCGAGCAAGGCGCGAAACGCGTCGGGCTGAACGGCAATGCCGCCGCGGAACGGATAGTCCAGCGCGACGATGAGAAACAGCACGAGCGCAATGAGAAAGGTCAGCGCGCCGATCATCAGCTGTTGGATGAGGGTTCGGTCGAAGCCGAAGAAGTACGTGAAAGCGATGGTGACGATGGCCCCCGCGATAAGCACGAGCCAGATTATGCCGTTGATTCCGCCGCTATAAATCGTTAGCCGCGCCTCCCGGTCGTCGAGTGCGGTGTCCATTGCCTGCAGCATCTGCGCTTGGATGTTAGCTAACCGCGGCGAATCGGCAGGGAGCGCTCGCACCTGACGATCCGCATTTTCGAGCAGGAGGTTGGAGACGTGGGAGCGTTGACCGCGCTCCATTTGGGGCCACTCTACCCCAATGACGGAGCGAACGTACGCGCGCAGCACCGAACGAAGCTGCGCCGGATGCGGAAAGGAATCTGCGTCGCGGTAGACAGTCGCAACCGCGCCGGCCTCTTCATAGCTGCGCGACTCCGCCTGCTGAAATCGCTCCCAGACCCCGATCGCGACGAACGCCAACAGCACCGCATAGACCACCCCGATCACCGCAATGATGAAGCCGGCGCGGTCGTTGTGCGCGGTGCGAACCTCCGCCGACGTGAACCTCGATACCACGTAACCGATGAACAGGGCCAGCGCCAGAACCCCACCGACGATGACGATCCCGGCAAACGAGGTGGGCAGTGACTCGAGCCAACCGATCACGGCGCTATGGCAGCGGCAGCAGCGAGCTTGCGCCGAAACTCGTCGTCGACTCGCTGGGCCGCTCGGGAACGCCGGACGTGACGAGCTGGCGGTAGAGGATCAACCGGTTCGTGTTTCGCGTCAACTCGAGCTCCAACTCGTAGCTTCGCTTGATCGCCGAGGTAAGTTCGGCCACATCGAACGTATAACCGAACCGCTTGAGATTTCGCAGCAGAAGCGCGTTGGTCGCATTGAGCTGTTGATAGGCCCGCTGAATTTCCAAACCCGCGGCGCGGTAGGTAGGATAGTTTGAAAGCACGATTTCGCGCTGAAGCTTGGCTTGTTCGATGGTCGACTTTAGCGCCGCCAGACTGACGCTCTGTGAATCGATGGCCAGCCCCTCATCGACCGTCGCCAAGGCGTCGTCAAACGCTCCTTTGGCGTACTGGATCCTTCCGAGCGCCGCAGCTGCTTCAACGTAGCCTAGGCGTGCCTGTTCGTCCTTCGGGTCGACGCGCAGGGCAAGCCGATACGCCAGCGCAGCGTCACGCGCGTCGCCCCGCGCGAGCGCCACATCGCCTTGATGGACGCGCGTGTTCACGATCCACCGCTCGATCGAGCCGGCGCACCCGCTCAAGAACGCGACACCGCACCAAGCGGCGATTATTCTATACGTGAACGTGCGCGGCAAATCGTGCAACCACCTCGATGACAACTGCGGCCGGATAGAGAATCGCCTGCGAGAGCAGCGAGCCGGCGATGGCCGTTAGCGATAAGTAGAACACCATCGAGCGAACTTCCTCGACGCTGCGTTTGCCATGGATCGCCTGGTCCGTGATAATCGCCGAGGTCGGGTCGACGAAGAGCGTGAAGGCTATTGTGCCGATTCCGTTCACCACGCCGGACAGCCCAATGGCAGTCCCTCTGACCGTGACGTCAAGCACGGATGCAAGATATGACGATTGCACCCCGATGGCATACACGCACATGACGACCGTATTGAAGATGAGCAGCCGCTTCGGCAGTACACGCCAATCAAAGTTGCGCAGATCGGCCGGCGACGGGAGGACCTCGGAGCGAAGCACGTCGATCAATACTCGCGGCGAAAGCAACCGGGCAAGCGAATGCGGAACCGAGCCTCGAGCTTCAAACGAGTGCACCCCTCGGCGGAATAGGTACGTAAACATCGGCAGGAAAAACGCAAAGACGACCATGCCGAACGTGCCCGCGAGCACGATGAACCGAAGTTGTATCTCAAACACGTGCTGCCACGTCGCTGCTGCGACAGCGTCGGCTTGCAACTTTCCGACGGCGTTCGCCGCTTGATCCGAAAGCGGCCCCATAAAAAAGATAACGAACAGATTCGCTAGCCGCCCCGCGGTCACGAACAAGTTGAATAGCGAGATCGAGGTCGCGATTCGCTTCGTCTGAACCCCGGCCAGTCGCGCCGCATACGCCCCGATCGTGACGCCTTGCACCACGAACGTGATCGCCATCGCCCCAACCAACTTCCCACTCCAAACGTGCGGAGCGATCGCGGCGGCGATAGTCAGCTGCATCGGCGAGTTACGTGCCTTGTCAGGGGCTCCGACGCGAGCGCGGTGTAGCAGAAGCGCCACAGGAGGTGGCGCGACGAGCGACCCGATGCAGCATGTCGGCCGGCGATACAGACGTCGCTATGCTGCGTGGGAGCTCCACACGATTGACCCCTCATCCACCGGGCCGATGATGCACAGGCCCAGGTTCTCGTCGACGAGCAACTCCTGCGCGACTGCCTGAACTTGTTCGGGCGTCACAGAGTCGATCCGCGACTCGATCTCCTCGGTCGTAACTTCGCGGCCCAGCGCGAGCTCGTTGCGGCCTAACCGAATCATTCGGCTCGAGGTTGACTCCAGTGACAGCGTCAAGTTGCCCTTCACGTGTTCCTTAGCTAGATCGAGCTCTTCATCCCCGATCGGCTCGTTTCGCACCCGGGCAAACTGCTCGACGATGACGTCGATGCAGGCCTGGACGTTTTCCGGCGAGGTTCCCGCATAGACGCCGAAGAGTCCGGCGGCGCGATAGGAGGCCTGAAACGAGTATACGCTATAAACCAGGCCGCGCTGCTCGCGGATCTCCTGGAAGAGCCGGCTTGACATTCCTCCACCCAGCACGGTGTCCAGCAGAGAAGCTGCGTAGCGACGCTCGTCGCGCACGTCCACTCCCCTGGTTCCGAGAACGATGTATGCCTGTTCGCTATCCTTGTATCGAACGTTGGTGGCGGGCGTAAGGGTCGGCGACTCGGGCTGCGGGAACGCGCAGTTTCCTTCAAAGCCCGCAAACTGCTCGGCTACCGTTTCGACAAACAGGCTATGATCGACGTTACCGGCGGCCGCGACGATCACGCAGTTCGGCGAGTAATGCGCCCGCATGTGCGCGCGCAAGTCCTCCGGAGTAACGCGCACGACCGTTTCGGCAAAGCCGATCGTCGGGTCTCCGAGATTTGAGCCGCGCCACATCGTTTGCAAGAACACGTCGTGGATGAGATCGTCCGGCGAGTCGTCGTACATCTTGATCTCCTCCAAGATGACCTTGTGCTCTTTGGCCAGCTCCTGCGGCTCAAAGGCCGCGTGAAGAAACATGTCGGCGAGGACGTCGAGCGCCAAAGGGACATGGCGGTCGATGACCTTTGCATAGTAGCAAGTCGTCTCTTTGTCGGTGAAGGCGTTGAGATTTCCACCGACGCCGTCCATCGTTTCGGCGATCTGCCGAGCGCTGCGGCGATGGGTCCCCTTGAAGAGCATGTGCTCGATCAAATGCGAGATACCGCGCTGGTGCGGTCTCTCAACCGCCGATCCGACGTCGGCCCAAATGCCGACGGTGGCCGAGCGCACCGAGGGCATCCTCTCGGTGATGACGCGTAAGCCGTTCGATAGCGTCGTCTTCTTATACATTCGGTCTAAAGGCACTCCGAGCCCACGCCTCATCCCAGAAAACGCCACCATTGCTTGCAATGCGCGCCCGAAGCGACGCGCTGCTTTCGCCCCGACGCACGCTCACGCTAAAGACGGTGCGCGAGGTCGGTTTCGCCAGGTCGCCGGTCACGATGACGCCTTTTGCCACGCTAATCGGGACGCTTGCCCACAGATCGACCTCTTCGGCCGACGGCACTGCGGCGAAGGCCTTCGCGACCAGCGCGACTGCCTCGTCGGCGAACTCGCTGCGACGCATTTGCTGGTGAAATTTTACGCCGAGCACGCGGATGCCCACGATCACGTGCCCGGCCAGCTCGTTGGCGGAAATCTGACTCACTTCGGCCGGCCAGCGCGTAGCGAAGATCAGGGTTCCGATTTGCTCGGCGAGGTCATGGCGATTTCCGACTGCGCGCGCCGCGGCGTCCAGCTGCGCGACGGTCGGTGCGTATCCGGCCGCGATACTTCCGGACAGCGCCGCCACGAGCACGGCCGCCAACGCCGCCTTAATATGACTGCGCAAAATACGCTCTGGTTTTCGCCGACTCGCCGCACGCGACGCAAACAGCATCCGAATCGGCCAATGGCCGAAGCACGCGCGTCGTCGCAGTAGTCAGTGCCTTGACCTGCGCTTCGCACTCAGCTCGCTCGCACCACGGGATATCGATCATTCCGGCACGCGCGCGGCAAAGTTCCAGGAACTCGTCGCGACCGGTTGCCGTAATCGTGTGCTCGTCCAGAAATGTTTTTGCTTGGCGGTAGAGCGAGGACTGAATTTCGTCGAGTAGCGGACGCAGCAGATCCGGAACCTCGGACAGCGCGACGCTACGGCGCTGCCCTTCTTCGCCCTTGCTACGGTCGCGCCGCGCGAGCACGGCGGTTTGTGCGTCGACGTCACGCGGTCCGATCTCGATGCGAACCGGAACGCCGCGAAGGTCCCATTCGCTGTACTTCCATCCGGGTTGCTCGTCACGCAGGTCCGCTCGGACGCGGAACCCCGCGTCGCGCAAATGACTTGCCAGCCTGTTGCCGACCTCGACTGCGCGGTCGTCGCTCGATCGCACGATCGGAATTACGACCGCTTCGATGGGCGCCATCTTGGGCGGAATGCGCAGCCCTCGGTCATCTCCGTGGGTCATGATGAGGCCGCCGAGCATTCGCCACGATATACCCCAGGACGTCGTGTGGGCGTGTTTTATCGCGCGATCGGCATCGACGAATTTGATGTCGTACGCCTTTGCGAAGTTCTGGCCCAAGTCGTGGGACGTGCCGGACTGCAGCGCCCTCCCGTCGGGCATCAATGCTTCGATGGCGAAGGTTTCGAGGGCGCCCGGGAAACGCTCGCCCGCGCTCTTTCGCCCCGCGTAGACCGGCACCGCCGCCACGTTCTCGGCAAAATCGCGATAAAGCTCCAGGATCTTGAGCGTTTCTTCGCGCGCTTCCGCGGCGGTCGCGTGCGCCGTATGGCCCTCTTGCCACAGAAACTCCATGGTGCGCAGAAACGGACGCGTGGCCTTTTCCCAGCGTACGACGTTCGCCCATTGATTGATCAGAATCGGCAGATCCCGGTACGACTCAACCCATTGCGCGTACATCGTCCCGATGATCACTTCCGATGTCGGCCGCACCGCGAGGCGCTCGGTGAGAATCTCGCTCCCACCCTGGGTCACCCACGCAACCTCGGGCGCGAAGCCCTCGACATGCTGCGCTTCCCTCGCGAGCAAGCTCTCGGGTATAAAAAGCGGAAAGTATGCGTTCTCATGCCCGGTCGCCTTGAAGCGTTCGTCGAGGTGCTTTTGCAGGTTCTCCCACATGCCGAATCCCTGCGGGCGAAGCACGACGCAGCCGCGCACGGGTGAATAAGAAACGAGTTCCGCTTTCAGGCAAACGGCGGTATACCACGCGGAGAGATCGGCTGCTTTAGGAGGTATCTCCTTGACCAGCGGCTCGCTCTGC
>JAFAHB010000260.1 GCA_019237435.1 Vulcanimicrobiota bacterium | reverse complement strand
GACTTGGTTTGGTCTTTGTCCCGCACGTCGGCGTCGGCGTCAATGGTGGCCGCCGTTGGATCGGAACCGGTAGCGTGAGCCTCGAGCCGTCGGAGTTTGCCAAGCTTGCGCTGGTGATTTACCTCTCGGCCGTTCTATCCGCGCGTGGAGAACGCATCACGTCGTTTGCACGCGGCCTCTTCCCGCTCTGCCTCCCTGTCGCGATCATGGCGGTGCTCGTGCTCAAGGAACCCGACATGGGCACCGCGAGCTTGTTGCTCTTCATTGCCCTTGCGCTTTTCTTTGCGGCGGGTGCGCGCCTGGCTCATCTGGGTCTGGTGATTTTGACCATGGTGCCGTTCGCGGCGTTCACCGTGCTCGCCAGCCCCTATCGCCGCGCGCGGATCTTTGCCTTTGTCGATCCGTGGAAGGATCCGCTCAATACCGGCTTCCACATCGTGCAATCGCTCTTGGCGCTCGGAAGCGGCGGACTCTTCGGCGTCGGCCTGGGTGCCTCGCGCGCGAAGTTTTTCTATCTGCCGGAGCAATACACGGACTTCATCTTCTCGGTGCTCGGCGAAGAGCTCGGATTGATCGGTACGCTCGCGGTCGTGGCGCTCTTCGTCACGCTCGCGTACCGCTCGATTCGAATCGCGCTCGCCGCGCCGGACCGGTTTGGATTTTTCCTCGCACTCGGCTGTGCCGCGATGATCGCGATTCAAGCCTTCGTCAACATCGGCGTCGTTTCGTCATCGTGGCCGGTAACGGGCGTTCCGCTTCCGTTCATTTCGTTTGGCGGCAGCTCGCTCGTGGCCAATCTGCTTGCCGTCGCCCTCATCGCCAACGTCGGTAAGTATCGGCGCGTCGGACGAGCGTGACCATCGTCTTTGCCGGCGGCGGCACGGGCGGGCATCTCTATCCCGCCATCGCAATCGCCGAAGCGTTGCGGCGCGATGACGCGAGCATTGCGTTCATCGGAACCGCCGACCGGCTCGAGACCACAATCGTACCGAAAGCAGGATACGAGCTGGACCCCATTGCCGGACGTCCGTTGCCGCGGGCGCTTTCGTTCGATTTTCTACGAACGATCGTAAGCAACGTAACCGGGACGTTCCAAAGTCTGCGGCTCTTGGCGAACCGGCGGCCCGATCTCGTTATTGCAACCGGCGGGTACGTCTGTTTTCCGGTCGCGGTCGCGGCGCGGATTCGACGCCTGCTGCGCTTATCCGACGCGCCGATCGTTTTGCTGGAGCCCAATGCAAAGCCAGGCTTGACGAATCGGTTGCTGGCGCCGATCGTCGACGAAGTCTGGGGACCGGCGCTCGAGCCGGATCCCCGCTTTCGAAGCAAGTATCATGGGACCGGCGTTCCGATTCGTTCGGCGTTGCGCGCACTGCCCAGTCGTTCCGATGCGCTCGCTCGACTCAGGCTCAACCCGTCGCGCAAGACGCTGGTCGCAATGGGCGGGAGCCAAGGTGCACGCTCGATCAACGATGCCGTCATCGATCTCGTCAAATCGAACGCGACGCCTTCGGGATGGCAGGTGCTCGCGCTCACCGGCGCGACCGATTACGAGCGCGTGCGTGCGGTGCTTCCCACGGCACTCGCATATCTCGACGAGATGGCGGACGCCTACGCCGCTGCCGATCTCATCCTTGCGAGAGCCGGCGCATCGACGCTTGGCGAGCTGGCAAGCCTGGGGAAACCCGCCATTCTCGTTCCCTATCCGCACGCTGCGCACGGTCATCAGGCCGAGAACGCAGCGCGATTCGAAGCCGCGGGTGGCGCAATCGTGCTCGAGGATCGGCGCTTGCAGGAAGGCGCATTGCCCGCACTCCTCGCGCAGACCGTCGAGCCGCGACGCCTGCGCGACCTCACCGCGGCTGCCGCGCGGTTGGGAGGCGGGGATCCGCTGCCGGCGATTCGGGCGCGGATAGAGCGGTTACTCTCTCGAAGGGGCGAGCGGTGACGAACTATCACTTCGTCGGCATCGGCGGCATCGGCATGAGCGCAATCGCCCGCATCTTGTGCGCGCGCGGCGAGCGCGTCTCAGGCTCGGACGTGATGACGTCGCCGCTCGTCGAAGCGCTTCGGACCGCCGGTGCGCGCATTGAGATCGGCCACGCGGCGCGCAATATAAATGGAGCCGACGTCGTGATCGTCAGCTCGGCGATCGATCGCCGCAATCCCGAGTGCTTGGCGGCGGCGCGACGAGGAATCCCCGTCCTGCACCGCGGCGAGATGCTCGCGCGTCTGATCGCCGGGCGGCAAGGCATCGCCGTCTGCGGTACGCACGGGAAGACCACGACGACCGCAATGACGCATGCGGTGCTGCGCGCGGGGGGCATCGACGCCGGACTCGTCCTCGGCGGCATCGATTCGGCGCTCGAAAGCAACGCGCACGACGGCAGCGCTTCGTGGTTCGTTACGGAGGCCGACGAGTCGGATGGATCGTTCGCTTTGCTGCAGCCGACGATGGCCGTCGTAACCAATATCGAGAACGATCACCTCAGCAGCGACGACGAGCTTCCCGCGCTCGCACGCGCGTTCGCGGAGTTTTTGGCGAAGCTGCCCGAGGACGGTCTTGCCGTCATCGGGCTCGACAACCCGTTGGCGGCGTCGCTGACTTCGCACGATCTGCGCGCACGTATCGTAACGTTTGGACTCGACGGCGGCGCGACGGTGCACGCGCGAAACTTGAGCTTCGCGGACTTGGGCTCGCGCTTCGAGGTAATCGCGCACGATCGGATGCTCGGAACCCTCGAGCTGCGCGTTCCCGGCGCGATGAACGTTCAAAATGCCTTAGCCGCAGTTGCGATCGGCATCGCGCTCGAGGTGCCGTTTGCTTCGATAGCGTCGGCGCTGCGGGAGTTTGTAGGCGTACGCCGGCGTTTCGACGTCGTGCTTTCCAACGAGCGTGCGGTGATCGTAGACGACTACGCGCATCATCCGACTGCGGTGCGCGCCACGATTGCCGCGGCGCGCCAATACCATCGCGGCGAGCTCGTCGTCGCCTTCCAACCCCACCGTTACACGCGAACGGCGTTTCTCGCCCGCGAGTTCGCAGATGCGCTTCGCGGCGCCGATCGCATCTATCTCGCGCCGGTTTATGCGGCCTCTGAGCCGGCGATTCCGGGGGTGAGCGAACGCCTCATCGGCGAGGCGCTGGCGTCGAGCGGCGCCGCGGTGCGCTACGCCTCCAGCATGGAGGAGCTCGAGCGCAAGCTGCTCGTCGAAATGCCGGCCGGGGCGATGATCCTGTTTTTAGGCGCAGGCGACATCACAAACGTCGCCGCACGCTTGACCGCGAAGCTCGCTGCGTCGGTCCGCAGACCGGCGGCAATGGGCGCGTGAGCGTCACGACCGCGCGCGCCCTGCACACGCTTTTGCGTGAATCCGATCGCGAAACGTTGCGCGCGATTTTGGGCGATCGCGTTCGCTTCGACGAGCCTCTGGCGCCGTATACGTCGTGGAAGATCGGCGGCCCGGCGGATGCGCTCGCTATGGTCGAAAACGAAGACGAGCTCGCACAGCTCTTGCGATTCTGCTTGCGGCGGCGGATGGCATGGTGGATCATCGGCGCGGGAAGCAACGTACTCGTCGGCGATGGAGGGGTGCGCGGCATCGTCGTTCGCCTTGCAGGCGATTTTGCGGCCGTTCGCGTGCACGCCGATGACGGCCGCGTTGTCGTCGATGCGGGCGGCTCCGCCGACATGGCGCTGGTGACCGCGAAAGCCGCGTCGGCCGGCGCCGAAGGGATCGGCTCGCTCGCCGGGATCCCCGGCACGATCGGCGGATCGTTGCGGATGAACGCGGGCACCGATCGCGAGATTGGAGAGTTCGTGCGCGAGGTATGGGTGCAATCGCCGAGCCGGCCCGGGACGCACCGCGCAAGCGTTCAGTACCTCTACCGTCAATCGACTCTCGCGCGCGACGTCGTCGTTTCCCGCGTCGTACTCGACTTCGCCGGCTCGAGCGAACGCAACGTGCGCTCCGAGATGCAAGGACGGCTCGTGCGGCGCAAACGCACCCAGCCGATCGCGTTACCCAACGCCGGCTCCTGCTTTCGCAATCCGCCGGGCGATAAAGCGGCGCGTTTGATCGAAGCTGCCGGCGCTAAGGGCTGGCGTGAGGGCGGCGCCGAGGTCTCGCCGCTGCATGCAAACTTCATCAACAATCTCGGCTCGGCGACCGCTAAAGACGTCGCGACGCTGCTCGCGCGAGTGAGACGGGCGGTACGCGACCGATGGAACGTCGAGCTGAAGCTCGAAGTACATCTCGTCGGAGTCTTTATCGATGCAACGTAGTCCCACCACGAAAGAACGCATCGCCGTCGTGATGGGTGGCGACAGCTCGGAACGTGAGATTTCGATTCGGTCGGGCTCTGAGGTCGTGCGCGCATTGAACTCGCTCGGCTACGACGCGCACTCGATCGACTACGACGAGCGCTTCGTCGACGCGCTGCGTCAGCTCAAACCGGATCTCGTTTTCAACGCCCTGCATGGTCCCGGCGGCGAAGACGGTCACGTCCAAGCGCTACTCGAATACTTCTCGGTGCCGTATACCGGAAGCGGGATCGAAGCGGCTGCGTTGTCGATGGACAAACATCTTACGAAGAAACTGCTCGCCGCCGAAGGCCTCCCGACGCCGGTCTGGGATCTCTTCGATCTCACCGGCGGAACGCTTCCGCTCCTGCCCGGATCGCTCGATCTTCCGCTCGTGATCAAGCCGCGATTTCAAGGCTCGGCCGTCGGCGTCGCGATCGTTCGAACGCACGAAGAGTGGACGAGTGCGATGCTGGAAGCCTCGAAATCGTACTCGCAGATCCTGGCCGAGGAGTACCTCGAAGGACGCGAATTTACTTGCGCCGTTCTCGGCGAAGAGGCGTTGCCGCTTATCGAAATCGTTGCAAACCGTGACGGTTTCTACAGTTACCGCGCAAAGTACGAACCGGGAGGCAGCACGCACCTCGTGCCGGCACCGCTCGACGAGAACCTCGCGGCGCGCCTGCAGATGCTGGCGCTCTCCGCACATCGCCTCTTAGGTTTGCGCGACTACTCGCGCAGCGACTTCATCGTCACGTCGGACAACCGGCCGTATCTGTTGGAGATCAATTCGCTTCCGGGACTGACGCCGGTTAGTCTTTTCCCCGACGCATGCTCGGCCGTCGGCATCTCGTTCGAGGCCCTCATCGATCGCCTCGTCAGCTACGCGCGAGCTCGCGCGGACGCACGCGATGCCGTTGCTTGAACCGCGGCCGCGAGCCTAGCGCTCTTCGAAGGCCGCCGCATCGTCGGCGGCCAGGACGTCGAGGTGAGAGGTCTCGGCCGAAAACCGCTTTGCGATCGGGTAACGCGCGAGGTATGTTGAATCGTTCGATCGATCGCCCACGGTTTGCGCTTCCAACTTTGCGTTGATTTCCGGATAATGCGCCGGATCGCTGTGCTCGCGTATCCAAAGGGCGATCTCCGCGTCTGAATCTGCGCGCGCTATGGCGGCGCGCAGCCATGCTTCGGGAATCCTCAGCGAGTTGAGCAGGTTCGAGCTGAAGCCGGTGATCTGGTACTCGCCGATGTTGCCGCCGGGAAGGGTGGCGCGCAACTTATCGACCGTTCGGGCTGCCATGAGAAGATTGAGTCCCGGTAGAAGTTCGCGCGGACCGCGAGGCGGCCGCCGGCTGAGGTCGAGTGGCGTCATGGCGGCGATTTTTGTCGTACGGCCGGAAAATGCCTTACAGGCCGGCAGCAGGGCAAGTCGAACCCATTGCGGCCGGGGAAAACCTGAAGTGTTCTTATCCGAGTTTGGACCTATGGAGGAGTTAATTGCCAACCGTTGTCGATCGTGGGCTCGAAGGCGTCGTCGTCGGGACCACCCAGCTTAGCAATGTCGAAGGAGCGATCGGGCGCTTAAGCTATCGCGGTTACGACATCGACGATCTCGCGCCGAACGCGACGTTCGAGGAGATCGTTCACCTCTTGCTTTACGGCACGCTTCCCAATCGCCATCAGCTCGAGATGCTCAAGCGAGAGCTTGGCTCATGCCGCGCGCTCCCCGAGCCGCTACTGGCAGCGATGCAGAATGTACCGAAGACGGCCTGGCCGATGGAAGTGCTGCGAACGATCGTCAGCGGCCTCGGTCTCTTCTCCCCGGTAAACGCCCAAGGCGAACACGTCTCGGACGTTCATACGGCACTCGAGCTTATCGCGAAGGTCCCGACCGTTGTGGCTGCATGGGATCGCATCCGGCGAGGGCTCGAGCCGGTGGCGCCGCGATCCGACCTTTCACAAGCCGGAAACTTTCTTTACATGCGGACCGGAAAGGTTCCGCACGCCGTTGAGGAGGACGCGCTCGACACCTATTTCGTCCTGCTGGCAGACCATTCGTACAACGCGTCGACGTTTGCCGCGCGCGTCGCAGCCTCGACTCGTGCCGACATGTATGCTTCCGTGACGGCTGCGATGGCAACGCTACAAGGCGATCTCCACGGGGGCGCGGCAACGGCTGCGTTCCGAACGCTCACCGAGGTCAAGACGCCTGAGAATGCCGAGCCGTACGTTCGCGAGATTCTCGAACGCGGCAAGCGGATCATGGGAATGGGGCATCGCGAATATAAGGTGCGCGACCCGCGCGCAAAACATCTCGAGACGATGGCGAAGGAGCTTGCGGAGCACGTCGGCGGGAGCGATCGGCGGTACCAGACCGCTCACGCGATCGAACAGGCGAGCCGAAAAGTGCTGCAAGAAAAGAAACCCGGCAACGCGATTTACGCGAACGTCGATTTCTATACGGCGCCGGTGCTGGCCGATCTCGGAATTCCGGGTGATGAGTTCACTTGTCTTTTCGCGTGCGGTCGAATTGCCGGGTGGACGGGCCACATACTCGAGCAGCTCGCGGACAATCGTCTGATTCGGCCGCAAGCGACGTACGAAGGTCCGACCGCCGGACCGTACGTTTCCATCGAACAGCGCTCGTCGAACGGCCAGCGCGGCTAGTGGCTATTACAGGCCACTAGCGGCGAAGCGCCAATGCTGGTCGTGCCCGCGATCGACTTGCGCGGCGGAAAATGCGTCCGCATGAAGCAAGGCGATCCGACGACCGAGGTCGAGTACGACGGCGATCCCGTGGAGCGCGCAAGGGCGTTCGTGGGCGAGGGCGCGCGACGGCTGCACGTGATCGATCTCGACGGCGCCTTCGGCTCCGGCGAAAATCTCGCCGCGGTGGCGCAAATTTGCAGCGCGGTGGACGTTCCCGTTCAAACCGGCGGCGGTTTGCGCGCGGTCAAGCATGCCGAAGCCGCCTTTGCCGCGGGCGCATCCGAGGTCATTTTAGGAACGCTCGTCGTCGAGGACGAACGCCTCGCGCGTCACATCATCAATCGATTCGCGGGGAAGGTCATCGCGGCGATCGATGCGCGCGGCTCGCAGGTGGCTATCCACGGATGGCAAGAGCGCACGCCGGTCGATCGTGATGCGCTCGTGCGCCGCGTTGCGCAATGGGGCGTTTCGCGCATTATCTTCACCGAGATCCTGCGCGACGGCATGGGTGAGGGTTACGACATCGGGGCCCTCAATGCGGTTGCCAACGCGGCGGAAGTGCGCGTGACCGCAAGCGGCGGAGCGCGCAACATCGAGGACTTGCGCGAGCTCAAACGTAGCGTTCCGGTCACCGTCGATTCCTGCATCGTCGGAAGCGCGCTGTACAACGGCACGATGAATCTCGCCGAGGCGATCGCCGCGGTCGCCTAGCCGGTGGACGATTGGGCTGCGTCGTCGACATA
>JAFAHB010000120.1 GCA_019237435.1 Vulcanimicrobiota bacterium | reverse complement strand
GAAGCGAAAGATCGAGCCGTAAACGTCGCGTTTCCCCTCAAGATAACACGCATCGTTAATCAGATAGCGTGTCGGAAAGCGATCGGTGCAATCCAGAACGACGTCGTACAAGCGCACGAGCTCCCGGGCATTGCCCGCGTCGAAGCGCAGCGGCACGCTGTCGACGTTGACCAGCGGATTGAGCGCTTGCAGCCGTTCGGCCGCGACCGCCGCTTTTTTTAAACCGACGTCGGCGTCGCCGTAGAGCGTCTGTCGCTGCAAATTCGTTTCGTCAACGACGTCGTCATCGATAATGCCGATTCGCCCAACACCCGCGGCCGCTAGATACTGCAGCGCGGGCGAGCCCAGCCCCCCGGCACCGATCACCAAGATGCGCGAAACGTTCAGCTGCTCTTGCCCGGCGAGACCGACTTCCGGAATCAGCAGATGGCGGCTGTAACGGCGCCGCTCACGCGCGTTCACGCTTCCTCCAAAACCGGCGCGTGGCGCTCGTTCAGCCACTCCAAAACGGTGGCGCGAGCCCGTTCCGCCGCGTAGGTGTGGTCGCTGTCAATCGTCGAAAGCCGCTTGGGTTCGGGCGCGCGATCGTAGAGTTGCCGCACGCTCGTCGGGCTCACCATCGCGTCACGACTCGCCGAGACGTAGAGGCATGGACGTCCCGAAAGTCGCTCCAGCAGTTGCGCGTAGCGTCGATCGACGCCGGTAACGAGCTCGGGGAGCGTCACGCCGACCACGTAGGAAGCGCGAAAATCGGCCACGCCGACCTTCTGCAGGCTTTCGAGCGACGTCGGACGGCCGTACCCCGTAGCGACGGCGACGGTCCCCAAAATCGCTGAGTCAAGGGCGGCCGTGAAGATCGCGGTCATTCCCCCCATGCTGTGTCCGAGCGTGTAGACGGCGCCATCGCCGCGTTCGCGCGCAAACGCGACAACCGCACTCATCGCGTCGATGCAATCGTCGACGCCTCGCAGCTCGCCGCCGCTCGAGCCGAGCTTGTGTCCGGGGAAGTCGAGACTGTAAGCAGCGTACCCGTGACTGGAAAGGAACGAGCAGAGAAAATCGAGATTTTGCTTGCTCGACGAGTATCCGTGTCCGGCTACGACGGCCACACCGCGTGGGCGACGCGGCTCGTACCATAGGACCGCGACGGGATTCCGCTGCGCCGATATTTTGAAGAGCTCAACCTTGCTCATACGTCGCTCTCCATTGCGAATCGCCGTCAATATAGCGCTCCTGTTTCCATATCGGTGCCCGCAACTTGAGCTGGTCGATCGCATAGCGGCACGCATCGAACGCGGTGCCGCGATGCCGCGCAGCGGCGACGATCGCTACCGAGATCTCACCAATTGACAGCTCGCCGATTCGATGGACGATCGCCAATCGAATATCACCGAAACGATCGCGAGCCTCCGCTGCGATCGTCTCGAATTCGCGCACCGCCATCGGCTCGAAGGCTTCATACCACAACGAGCCGACGAGCCTTCCGTCGTCGGCACGCTCACGAACGACGCCGCAGAAAGTCACGATGCCGCCGTCGCCTTTGCGGGCGACGGCTTCGAGCACGCGCAAATCGATCGCTTCCCGGACGATGCGAAACACGTTACAGTCAGCCCCCGCTCACCGGAGGCAGAAGTGCCAGCTCATCGCCGTCGCAGAGCGGCTGCGCGAATGAAACCAGCTTTCCGTTGATCGCCGCGCGCGACGAGCTCACTTCGCCGGCGAGCGCGGCATGTTCGCGCTGCAGCGACGCCCAAGCGTCATCCACGCTGGCGCCGTCGGGCAACTCGAGAGTCCGCTCCGGTGAGTCGAGGATCTCTCGCAAGCGCGCGAAGGCCAGAACGCGTATCGTCACCGAGGCTTCTTCGACGGGTATCCCCTCGAATCGTACCGAATTGACCGACAGTATCGTAACGATGGCACGTGTATTGGCGATATTCATCGCTTTGGCAGCAAGCGCCGGACGCAGCGTCTTCGCCGACACGGGCTGCACGCAAGAGACGCTCAAAGTTGAAGGAGCGCCGGTAACGATCGCCTACTGCGTCACCGGAGCGCTTAGGACCAACGGAGCCGGCGAGCTCGTCGTGCCTGTGGCCGCAACGTACGCAGCACCGGGAGGCACGTTACGGCACTCCGCCGAGCTCCATTTTCTTGCGGGCGAAGGCGTTTCGCGGGTGCTCGAGACCCTCGACCTCGCCAAACTGGGCCTTTCCGGCACGCTGCACCTTACGCTCGCCTACTCCCGCGGTGAGGTGCGCGTCGAAGGCGCCCTTCTCACCCCAGGAGCCATTACGATCAAGTGAATCTTTCGAGAACGGCGATAACCTGCAGAGCAATGCAACCCTATGGCGAGCTGAGCGACTCTAGCTAGTCAGATGCGCCGACTTTACATCGCCTTCAACAGTTCCAAAATCCCCGACGGCTGTCGATAGAGGAGCCTTCCCCATCATGCCTTGTACGGCGACTATTCCCAACCTCACGGCTCGTGAGCAAGCGCACCACCTGTACGAAGCGATACCCCCCGGTCTGTTCCGGGTTGAAGATGAAAACCAGCGTATCGCCTGGCGCGTCAGCCCCGAGCCGTTTGCGTTGTCGCCGGAGCAAGCCGACACGATCGAGCGCCTCGGCGCCGATCTTCTCGGCTTCTACCGCGCCCTCAACAACCTCTATAACCGAAGCGTCCGCGGCACCGCGCCGGGATTCATCGCCGAGTATCTCGATCGCGGAAAGCCGGAGCAAATCGTCAAGCTTGCGCGGCAGAATCGCTTCAAACAGGAGTTGCCGGGCGTCATCCGTCCCGATCTTATTTTGACCGCTGACGGCTTCGTTGCCACGGAGCTGGATAGCATCCCCGGCGGGATGGGATTCGTCGGTGCGATGACCGAGGCGTATTGCGGGCTTGGCATGGAGAGCTTTGGCGGCGAGGACGGAATCACGGCGAGCTTCGCTGCGTTGATGCGAAACGTGACGCGCAGCGAGCGTCCCACGGTCGCGATCGTCGTCTCCGATGAGTCGGCCGATTACCGCAACGAAATGGCCTGGCTAGCCGCTGCGTTGCGCCGCGGCAATTTCGCCGATGCATGGCTACGCCGCCCCGAAGAAGTGACGTTCACCGAAGACGGGCTCTTCATCCAGCACGAGGACGGCCGCGAAACGCGCCTCGACGCCCTCTATCGCAACTTCGAGCTCTTCGATCTGTTCAACGTTCCCAAGCAAGAGCTGATGCTCTACTCCGCGCGGCACAACCGCGTTAAGATGACGCCGCCGCCGAAAGCGCCACTCGAAGAAAAACTTGCGTTCGCGCTCTTCCACCATCACGCACTCGCGCCGCTATGGCGCTCGGAACTCGGCGACGAGCGCTTTGCTCGCCTGCAGCGTCTTTTTCCAAAAACGTGGGTCATCGATCCGCGGCCGTTGCCGCCGCAAGCCACGATTGCCGGACTGGAAGCCGGCGGCTCACCGGTGACCGATTTTCGACAGCTCATCGCGCTGCCGAAGAGCGAACGCAGCTACGTCGTCAAGCCTTCGGGATTTTCGGCCCTCGCCTGGGGCTCGCGCGGCGTCAAAGTCGGCGACGATCTCACGCGCGACGAGTGGGAGTCGGCGATTGACGAGGCACTTTCGTCGTTCGACCGCACGCCTTGGATCTTGCAGCGCTTCCACAAAGGCAAGCTGGTTCGGCAGCGCTATCTCGATCGCGACCGCGATGAGATTCGCGAGTACGAGGGCCGCGTACGCCTTTGCCCTTACTACTTCGTAGCCGGCGAGGACTCGGTACGTCTCGGCGGCGTGCTCGCGACGGTCGCGCCGGCCGATAAACGCTTAATTCACGGCATGAGCGATGCCGTGATGACTTCCTCTATCGTTCGCGCGTAAGTTCAGCGCCCTGCGCCGGAACCATCATTTCGTCCGGCACGCAGCTGGCCGGATCGTACCAGATCGTAACGACGATCGGACTATTGATCGAGAGCAGCACGTCTTGCGGTGGAACACTCGGGGGTCGCGCTGCCGAACCGGTGGCATTAAGCGTGAGCGGCTGAGCGCGTGCACTCGTGGGCGTAATCCAGGTTACGGTCGCATCGTTCCAGGCGGCAAGCTGTGCCGGTAGCGCAAAGAGACCGGCGAGCAAGCCCGGCTCGATGACCACGAAGTGACGAGTGTTCGGACTGAGCGAAAGCTGCTGGGGCGCCGACGTCAACGATCCGCTCACGGTCGCCGAGGTCGCGGTCAACTTCACGCTGACCGTCGGATTTTGGTTGGGCACGTGATAGCTGCCCTCGTAGCCTATCGGTGCGAGATCGGCGCCGAGCACGAGCGTCGCGGTCGCGGCCAGTTGCATGCCCGCAAAGATCGCGGCGGAATTCTCATCGAGCTCTACGCCGATGTTGGCCGCTTTCACGCTCGCAGTCCAGTCGCCGATTCGCTGTCCGCCGAGCGTCGCCGCGTACCGGTACGTCCCAGGCGGCGGAAAGAGTGGTCCCGCCGCGACCGCGGCAAGCAGCAGCGTTTGGAGCATCGGCGTTACACCATGACCTTCGCGCGAACGATTCGTTCCAACGTTCGCAAGCAAACGTCGATTTCGTCGGCCGAGTTATAGCCGTGCGGCGAAACCCGAACTCCGCTCGGGCGGTACGTCGCCAGAATGCTCTCCTCTTCGAGCGCGCGACCGACCTCGAGGCTGTCGCGTCCGGGCAGTTTGAAGGTAACGATCCCCGACGATATGCCCTCGCCGCGCGGCGAGCAAACCTCAGCTCCAAGCGCATGCAGCCCTTCGCAAAGGCGGTCGGTGAGCCCTAAGACGTGCGCGGCAATGGCTTCCTTGCCGCTACGCTCGAAGAGCTCCACGGCCGAAACGAGGGAGAGGGTTCCGATCAAGTTCGGCGTCCCGGATTCAAATCGCATCGCCTTGGGTGAGTATGGTTGCGCGTAGTTATGGAAATCCCACATGTCCTCGACGGAGCGCCAGCCGGGCGCCACGAGCTGCAAACGCGTTTGAATACGTTCCCCAAGGTAGAGAATCGCCACGCCATGCAGCGACAGCATCCACTTTGCCCCGCCCGCGTAGACCGCATCGGCACCGATCGCACCCACGTCGAGCGGAAATGCGCCCAGTCCTTGCATCGCATCGACGCAAAAGAGCGCGCCCGCTTCATGCGCAACCTCTGCGAGCGATGCCAGATCGTGACGATAACCATCCGCATACGAGACCCAAGAAACCGTCACGACGCGGGTCCGCCGCGAGATCTCACGGCGCAGGC